>QMZE01000054.1 GCA_003663025.1 Archaeoglobales archaeon | reverse complement strand
TACTAGGATTATTAATAGCTTTTTTGATTGCCTTGGAGGTAATCTCAGTCCAAGCCGCTCTATAAATAGGAACTAAGACTTGGTTTTCTTGTAGTAGTTCTTGCACGCACGCGGCAATACCATCCCCTTCGCGGTCAGGGTCTGTTGCAATGTAAATCTCTGTAGCAGTTTCAGCATCTTTTAGAAGTCGTTTCGCAATGTCTTTCTCTTTTTTACCGTGCATCACCAATTCAGGTGTCCAAGTTTTGAAGTCAATTCCCATCTTCTTTTTTGGAAGATCCATGAAGTGACCAACGGTAGCGGAAACTTGGAATACTTCCTTTGGGTACAGTCTCTTCAGAATGCCCCAGATTTTCTTTGACTTAGAAGGAGACTCTACAATTACAAGTTTCATTACACAGTGTCCTTTGTGCGATAAGGAAAGAGAACGTACAACAGAAATTTATGAGTCAAGGTTTGGATTCCTGGATTACTGCTCTCGCGTGATCCTGCAACATTTAACCTGTAAATGTTATGCTGGTGAAGCCAGTCCCTAATACTGCAAGACCCTTTTTGTAAAGCAAGAGCACGGGTTAGTCCAGTTCTAGTGTCAAAGACATCTGATAGATTCTCGTAAAGCATTGGTTTACACAGGTCTGTAGCAATACTAGCCGTTAGTTTTGTGCCAACTCCTTGGCTTCCAAAGTCACCTTTTCCTAGGATTAAAGTACCATCGGTTTCTTGTATATTTTTCTTAGTTCTTGGTGGATATTTGGCAGACGCATGCTCAGTTAAGAGAAACCGTTGGGGAATTGCGCCTGACTCTGACTTTCGTCCAGCAGGGCACCACCCCCCATGAGGCATACCTAAAACAATAGCAGCCTCTAAAGCGCCTTGATCTACTCCAGTCTGTCCCCCCGACCAGACTGTGTATTGACTAAACAACTCCACAGATATTTATGTGGTGTACGTAGAAATGATTTTCTCGTAAATATCCGAAGGTGTTGCTTGTCCAGTAATAGCACCTACAAGAACATGGTGCGAGTAGAACTTTAACTGTGGAACACGCATGACTCCAATTTTTTGCATCTCCTCTTTGGTAAGGTGGGCAGGGTCAACTTCAACCTTGACTAATGCTACCTCTGAATAGTATCGTCCTAGTCTGTCACAAGCCTGTTCCATTGTAGGGCGAATAGTCATGCCCGACCAAGAGTACAGAACCAGCAGAGATTCTTCTTGGTCAATTAAGTTGAAGGCGTCTGTTACTGAGATTTGTTTCAAGGTTACTCCAAGAGGGTAAGAGACACTAGGCAGGAGAGACTAGACTGGAACAAGGAGTTTACGCCTGACCCCCTGCTGCGTTCGACTTCTCGATACAGCCCATACGTAGCTCACAACGCATGCAATCTGGAGTGCTTCCCCAGGCACCAAAACACTCTTTAGTAACAGAAGCCGTAGCAGGAGAGGCAACTGCGGCTGTCTGTGCAGCAACAGGAGCCGTAGTCATAGGTGCAGGCTGTGCTTGCGCTACAGGTTGTGCTTGCGCTACAGGTGCAGGCTGAGCCGTAGTCATAGGTGCAGGCTGTGCTTGCGCTACAGGAGCGGGTTGCACGGGTTGTGCTGGAGGTGTCCCCATCATACCTGTAGGAGCAGCAGTAACAGGAGGAGCAGCAGCCATTTGCGGAGCCATACCACTCATGTTGGGCATCATTTGCGGCTGTTGTTGAAACTGCCCTTGTCCTTGGGGAAGATCTGACTTCTTTTGTTTCAGATTTTGCACTTCAATGGCTTGTGCAATGTTTGCTGCGTCAGCTGCGCGGTAGTGATTATCCACACGCCACAAAGGAAGCGCACGCTCTTCTGGTGTAAGCGGCTTTACTGGACCAAGCTGTGTAGTCCACACTTTAGTATTCTTATCGTACTGAAGATAGAAATCTGCACCCTGATCAGGATCAGACGGATGGTTTCCGTTATTAAACATGCTCAGTTTATTAATCTGAGACATGATTTTTCCAGAAAGCTCAAGAACCCGCAAGGGATTCTCTTGTCCTTGATCCTGGAATGTACGTACCAAAACATTGAAGATGTACTTTGGTGACGCTGCTTGGACTTTACCGTCGTAGCCTTGATTCAGAAGGTCACACAGCCCACAAGGAACTTTCTGCATCGGAGACTTGTGAATTGGGCAAATCCGCTGGTCATCGACCGTTCGCGGTACCCATTGATCGGAATTGTCAATGAGATTGTTCTGAGCATCGTACACTACGAAACGATCTGAGTGATACGGGCGTTCTGCTTGCCCAACTTCAAACGCACTCCAACACTCTTGACAGAACAGAAGGTCATGGTCCTCAGTATGAGGGTTATACGAAGGGCACCAAAGAGGGAAACGCTTCTCAGTTTTGGTAGTAACCCAATGCTGACCAGCGGTAAGAACCCCTCCTACAAGACGAACCAGTAACGGAGCTTGCATGTACATGTCGCGTTCAAGTACCATGACATTCGCGAGCCAATTGTCTTGGTTGTTGGGACGGACATTATTCCACTGCTTCATAGGTCTTTTCCTCCAAGTAACTATTACTTACACTTCTAGGTTTTAGCACTTATACGCTATTCGTTACGGTATGTTGGTTATTCGTTAGTTGTGCTGTTGTTCGTTTAGTATGTTGTATTATGTGTTTTGGTTTTTAGTATGTTGTATTATGTGTTTTGTGTGCTATGTATATTAGCAGTTATAAGTTGTCTAATCCTTTCTTTTGTAATAGCTGTCAAGCTCATATCATCACCAACCAAGTGATCTAGTAACCCATACCTCAAAGATACTACTCTAGCCTCCTCATCCGGTAGTCTTTGTAGTAATTGTCCGAGACTTTGCAGCACTTTAGATGAGACGTCTTCTCCTGTGTCTTGAAGAAGCTCTCCTTCAGGAGTAACTTCCTTCAAGGTAAATGATTCGGAAGCGTCATTACCTTCCATGCTAAAGTCTAAGGAACGTACTTGGGCTGTCTGTACTCTTGTGTAGATTTTCTCAATCTGCTTAATAGACAACCCGGTTTCACTTGCGAGGTCTTTATATGTAACCTGCCTTTTATCGGGTGATTGCTTTTCAAGCACCCTTCTTGCTCTTTCAACTTTATTGTAACTATCCCACAAACTTTTAGGTTGCCGGATCATGTTTATCTGTAATTTAGCGTGAAACCTAATAGCTTGTCGTATCCAATACCCAGCATACGTGGCAAATCGCGCCCCCGTTCTATGGTCGTACATTCTAATAGAACGTATCAACCCAAATACGCCATTTTGCCTGTCGTCATCTGGAGAATGACTTTCCCCCGCTTGCTTCCGTTGTTGCGCATTTTTCACAACTAAGCGTAAGTAGGAAGTGCTAATAGCATCCGCTAACTTTTGATGTTGTGCTAAGTATGCTTTACTAGCTTTAAGTGCTCCATACAAACCAACAGGGTCTGCTTCCAACTCCTGCTCAATATAGCACATCGCATCAGCTATGTACACAGATTCTTCAGTTTCTTTTTCTGTTAGCGAAGTTTTACAAGCCAACAGCATAGCGCGGTCAGCTAAACCTATGTAATCCTCGTACCCGTCATCATTGCATGCAATTGCTACGGTGTCAAGAACTATTTGCGTATACATCTCACGAGACAGCCCCAGAGATCTAATCAGACGTAAAAACTCAACAGATGTCTGCTCTTGCAAAGAGGCTTTTAGCAAGATCGCACCGTAACTTAAAAAGTGGTCTTCAGCTAGTTTTTTCCAAACATCGGAAGGCATACTTTTAGTTGCTACAGAATCCTCTTCAGCATCTTCAGCATCTTCATCACCATCCGCGTCGTCATTATCATCTGCACGGTAGTCCAAGGGCTTTTCTTTAAGTTTTGCTATTTCACCATCTTCAGGAATGTCACAGATCTCAGGAATCATTAAAGACTTCCCACGGTACAGTAACCTGTTTCCAATTGACCCCGAAACAACCCTGTGCCAAAGATCTAATATATGACGTTTAGGATAATTTGAGACCTGTGTCAAGAGATTAATGCTATTAAACATTAACATTTCCATTGAAGCAATGCAAATGTCCAAATCTTCTTGTTGTAACAGAGCAGATCTACTAATATCCCTATTCAGCAAAAGAGCACTAACCAAAGGTTGGTTTTTCCTTGGTTTGAATGCTCTTTTCTTTGGAAGGTTACTTGTTTGTGACATGGCATCCATTGGACGAAAAAAGCCTCTCTCCCTCACACGATTGTTTCAAGCAACGCCACAGCCTGTCAGACTGCGTGCTCGTGGAGGATGTAAACGTCCCCGCCTTCTTGGAATGCATGAAGGGGAAGACTTGAACGGTGCGTACAAACAACTTACCTATTTCATTAGCTGCACAGACGGGCGTCGTCGTGTCGTGATTAGGTACTACGGAGAAGTTGATAAAGACTCTCCGGTTTGGGTCTCGTGTTCCTGCCCAGACTTTAAATTCCGATGGGAAGTTTCTCTTGCTCATCGAAACAACACGTCTATCATTTACAGCAATGGAGCGTACCCTAAGATCACTAACCCGCAATTGCAGCCTGGTGTCTGTAAGCACGTCTTCCGGTGCGCTGTAACGTCTCTTGGTACTCAAGATGTGCCCGACTCCAAGAAAACAGAACCTAATGTAATTCGTCGCGTACTCAACCGCCTTCCAAAAGCTATCCAAGAACTTGTCGGCTCGTCCAATGTTTTGGACCGTCGTGAGAACCGAGAGAAAAAGTAGCACCAACGTTTCCCGGTGTCAAGAACTTTTTTCAGTTTTTTTCATGAACGTGGTCGCTATTTCACTTGACCTTCCACAAATTGTCATGTAAGCTAGGAAACTATTACTTAAAATACCATAGGATAGTATGGCAGTAAAGTTTGAAAGCTTCGTTAAACAAGAACTAACCCGTCTTGGGTTCAAATTTGAGGAAACTCGTAAGAATTTCACGTTAAACTGTATTAGAGGGCACGACAAAAAGACCCAAAGCCTGGGAATTCGTAAACGAGACGGAGTAGCTCATTGCTTCGGCTGTGGAGAATCGTGGTCCTGGAATAAATTAGCTGCTGAAATTGACGCAGCACAGTTAGACCCTGAAAATACAGACGTTGTATTCGATGACCCTTTTTCAATCTTAGCGGACCAACAAGATGAAGCTCGAATCTACAGAGGGGGCATCAGAGAACCTCCTGTTCTAGACGAATGGTACGGTGAATGGCGCGGATTTACAGAAGAATTTCTAAAGTCTGTTCCAACCTACTTATGGTGGGATACTGCTCAATGGGATTACGGTGGCCAAGTTCACAGAGCCTACTGGAAAGCTACTATTAACGGAGAGCTTAAAGGGTACATCTCCCGTCGTCTCGATAAAGAAAAGTTAGTGAAGTACAAGAATGCTGCTGGAATGTCTTCCTTAGCAATGTTGTTTCCTTACGATCTATGTCCGCAAAGCAAGTGTGTTGTTCTTGTAGAAGGTCCAGTGGATGCTTTACGTCTTCTCTTTCACGGAATTCCAGCGTTATCTGTCTTAGGTACTAATAATTGGAACCAAGAAAATGCAGGATTACTTATAGGAAAAAGGGTGCAGTATCCCATTGTATGTGGTGACGGCGACGAGGCTGGGTACGCCTTTAATGAACACGTTTACGCAGACCTTTTAACTGACTTTGCCCCCTCTGTATTCCCAGCACCTCCAGATAGTGACCCAGGAGGAATGGACATTAAGTATGTAAAACTCTTGAAGAAAATTGTAGACGGTTACCGGTATAAATAGCCACAAGAAAGAGAAACAATGACAAAACCACTGCCCAATATTTACACACCAACAGGAGTAGGTATTTACTTACGCTCCATCAGCCAAAAGAGGCACGGTACACCAGAGGAAGCAGCAAAACGTGCTAAAGACCACGGTATAAGTTTTGTAGCTATTATGGCGTGTTGGCAAGACATTCAAGAAGGCAAATTTAGACAAATCAATGCTAATAAAAAGCATGACACACTGCAACGCTACAGTGAAGCATTCTTAAAAGAAGGAATAGAGCCGTGGGTCTGGGGTTACCCTTGGGCGGGACATGAAGAAGCGTATTTAGACGCAATGTTTGATGCTTGGGTACCTGATGTGACTGTGGGGACTATAAATGACCCAGAACTAGGATCTAAGTGGACTAGTCGCGTTAGAAACTCTCGTAGGAATACTATGCGAGGACAACCTGAAGCTATCGTTGGGGTTTCAGCGTCTGGAAATCAGAAGTTACGTCGTAGACAAGCCGATGATATCATGACAGGTATTTTACAAAGGTCTCCTAATAAAGAACGTATTGGCTACATGACTACTTCCTATGGGGTTGCTCGCTACCATAAGAACTTCCCTTGGAAAGAGTATTTACAGTTTGGTGCTTTTTCTCCTCAATTGTATGACGAGGAATTACAGGAAATTGACCGTGCTTTAGATGAATGGTTAGCACATTGGCGTAAAGCTACGGGAATGTCTGACGAAGATGCCTGTATTGTCCCCTCAGTAGCTGCTTACGGTGAGAAAGCACAATTACAGATGCGCAAGTACCTCTCTAGTTTCCTACTCTCTAAGCACCCAATACAGGGCGTTATAGTGTGGTCATGGCGACAGTTAGATGCTAGAGAGTGGAACGAGTTAGCTAGGTTTGCTGGGGATATTGAAGAAGGAGCTACACGCTTGTAAAATGCCTGACTTACGGAATCACAGCAGGTATTGACCCTTGTGGACTATCTCCTGCTGTTGTAGTAGGCGTCTCGGTAGCAGGGGTAGAAGTATTTGGAGCAGAGGCTGTCCCTTCATTAACAGGTACTCTAGGAACTGATGATAAGAAGGCACGACGTAACGCAGCAGGGTCATTGAACTCAGGTTGCGTGTGATGTACTTCAAAAGAAGATGACCAATTCACAACAGCACCGCTATCGGGGGAGAATCCGTCCAACTCAACCCATCTGGTTCAAAAAACCCTACAAGAGTAATTTGTGGAAAGATAGGGGAGTTGAACATGATGTACACACTATTAGGT
>QMZE01000053.1 GCA_003663025.1 Archaeoglobales archaeon | reverse complement strand
TTTCACCAGTCGGAAATGACATTTCGATAACGAAGTTTGAGAATATTTCCGTAACTGAAAGCACAAAAGCATCGTTAGAGATAGTTCCAAATGTTACGAATTATACGATTAACATAGATTATAATGGTGATGGGGAGATAGATGAGGAAAAGAATCCTGATGTGAGCGAGACGATAGTTATAATAGAAGAAAACATTCCACCAATCGCTAATTTCACATACTACCCAGAAAAACCCGTTGTGAATCAATCAGTAACGTTTGACGCTTCCTCTTCTTACGACCCTGACGGCACCATCGTATCTTACGAATGGGAGTTTGGGGATGGGAGTAGTGATGTTACGACTACACCAATAGCAACACACACATACGACACACCAGGGACATACACAGTGACTTTAACGGTAATGGATGACGATGGATTGACGAATTCGACGAGCAAGGAAATAACTTTAGGTGGAATAATATACATAGAGCCGGAGGGATTTGTAGCACCGAATGAGGAGTTTGAATTGGGGATATTCATTGAGGATGGGGGAGTTAGGAGTGTATTGGTGAACTTCAGTTTTGACAATACCAAAGCGACGTTTGTGGATGGAGAAACTTACGGAATATTTGATTTTACAGATAAGTTGATGAGTGGAGAAGACCACGTTAAATATTCGGGAGTTTCAACAAGTCAAGTTGATACATCAACAAAAACGAAGGTTGCAAGTGTAACCTTTAAGGCTGTTGGAGAGGCTGGTGATGAGATTTGCTTTAATGTTACTACCGCTAATATAAACGGTAACAACGCTCAAGTTATAACCAAATGTGTCAAAATTGCAGAACCTTGGCAGCGTTATGATCAAAATCACAACGGCAAAATAGAGGACAACGAACTCATTAACGCAATCTTAGACTGGCTGAACAATCAAATAACTGATGAACAACTAATAAACGTCATACTCAAATGGCTTGAGTAATCAAAACCCTTATCTCAGTGTTAGGACTTAAGATGATAAGTTTAATTTTTATAAATTTTTATAAACAATCAATCAAAAATCTTTGAGTAAATAGTTAAGCTTAAGTTGGCTTTTTGGGTTATCCCATTAGGGACTTCAAAATCTCCATGTTCTTCTCTATGTAAATCCTGGCTTCCCCTTCCACAATATCATCATGTCCAGGATACAAACTTTCAACGTTCAATCTCCTTAAGATTTCAAGGGACTTCAAAAGATCGTATGGATTTCCGCTTGGGAAGTCGTATCTTCCAAAACCAAACTTGAAGACTGTATCACCACTGAACAACCATTTTCTCTTTGGTTCGTAGTAGCAGACACTGCCAGATGTGTGTCCAGGTGTATGTATAACTTCAAGTTTGAGTTCTCCAAGTTCAAAAGTTTCCCCACCAAATACTAAGATGTCGGGCTTAAAGTGATAGACGTAACCCAGTTTCGTCAAACCCCTGTTGAGGAGATCCAACTCCATGGAGTGCATGACAACCTTGCAACCAAACCTCTTAACCTCTGGCACAGCCATTGCGTGATCGAAGTGTGAGTGAGTTAGGAAAAGATATTCAATCTCCTTTGGATTTACATATCTCTGAAGGGCTTTAATTAGGAATCCCGCATCACCACCCGCATCTATCAAAGCAACTCTCTCATCAATTATAAGATAGACGTTTGCACCCAGTGGAGGTGTCACAATTCTAATTGGTTTCATTTTGGTCACCTAAATTCTCACAAACTTTGGATACCTTGTCAAAACCTCACATCCATCTCTCTTAACAACGACAACATCCTCAACCCTTACACCTCCAACATCCTTGTAATACAAACCAGGTTCAACCGTGAATACCATGCCAGTCCTCAGGGTGTCATCGTTTTCAAATATCCTAGGTTCCTCGTGAATCTCCAATCCAACACCATGCCCCGTTGAATGTATGAATCCCTCCTTAGACTTCCTCCTCAACGTCCCGTAACCGTAGCTTTCAAGGACATCGCAAACTATGTTGTGAACATCCTTAGCTTTGACACCATCCCTGATGATTGATATAGCCTTCTCCTGAGCTTCTATAACAGCATTTAGCATCTCCTCAATTTTTTCATTCCTCCTTACAATCACAGTCCTCGTGAAGTCTGAGTAGTATCTATGTCTCCTACTCCTTGGAAATACATCTACAACAACGTGATCCTCAACAAAACCACCACTACCATGAGGAATTGCAGAAACCTCTCCAGAGGAGACTATCGTTCCAGTGATGTATCCCTTTAGATAGAGGTAGTTTTCAATCCTCTCCCTAACCCTATCACAACTCCTCTCCCTTCTCAAAACCTTCAATGCAAATTCAAATGCCAATATGGCGGCTTTGCTTGAATCCCTTATAAATTCTATCTCCCTCTCACTCTTTATTGCTCTCATCTTAATGAATGGGTTTGTTATCTCAACATCGAAGTGATTTGAAAGTTTCAATGCCAAGTATGCTGGGAAATTTTCAGGAATTCCAACCTTTTTAACTCCATGAGACTTCAAAAACCCTATCAGCATCTCAGCCAACGCATCCCTCGAATCCATCTTCTTCCTCAACTTATGATAACCCAAATCACCAAATGATTTAACTTCAACCTTGCTTTCCTTCAAAGCCCTCTCCTTCTCCATGTCTGGAACGATCAAGATGTTCATTTCAGTGACGTAAAAAGCCAAATCGACAGCATTAAAATTCGTTGCATAGTATAGATTTACATCGTTGTGCTGAATGTAAACATCCATGTCCTTTGTTGAGCTCAGGGTTTTAATGTGCATCGCTTATGTGAACGTGTTCCTCAAGCTTTACGGCAGATTCACCGTAAACCTCACCAAGTATCTCAAGTGTCAAAATATCCTCTGGCTTCCCAACCCTGTAAAATGTTCTGTTTAGGACGACTATCTCCTTCGTGTAATCCAAAAATAGTATTGGATCGTGAGAGGTAACCAAGATCGTTTTATCCCTTGAGAGCTTACCAATCATCTCAACAAACTCAACCTTTCCTAAGGGATCTATGGAGGAGAGGGGTTCATCCAAGAGCAAGACTTCTGGATCGTAAACCAAAGCCCTGGCGAGAAGAACCCTTTGCCTCTCACCACCACTCAACTCACCAAACAGCTTTTTCCATCTATCTTCGGGAAGGTGAACGCTTTTTAAGGTCTCCATAGCCTTCTCAAAATCTCTCCTCCTTGCAAATCTTGGAAACCTCTTCCTGTGTAGTAGTAGTGAATCTAGGACTATCTCAAATGCTGTCAGTGGAATTTCGTTTGAGAGTTGGGGCATGTATCCAATCTTATTTGCCTTCTCAGGCTTTCCAGTTATATCCTCTCCATCTAAAATTATCTTACCCCTTGAAGGTTTTATCAATCCCAATATCGTTCTGAGTAGTGTTGTCTTTCCAGATCCGTTTGGACCTATTATCTGATAGAGTCCCCTTTCAAACGACAGATTCAAGTCCTTCAGTATAACCTCACCATTCAAAACAACCTCCAAATCTCTGATGTCAATTGTGCACGCCATATAAAAAGTTATATTTAGATTGTGCACATAAGGCTTACTATGAGAATGTTGATGATAATCCTACTGATTTCAAATGCAAATGCACTAACGATAGTAACTACATTTCCAAGCTTGAAGGAAGATGTTAGAATGATAGCCGTTAACGATACGATTTACTCAATCCCAGCTTACTCACACGATTATGAACTGACTCCAAGGGATGTTGAAATGCTCAAGAATGCAGATTTGATAGTCTCAACTTCACACACACACTTCGAAGAGAGGATTTCGGAGATGAAGGTTAGAGGGGAGTTGAAGGGGATTCTTGTTGAGATTCCAAAGATAGAGAGTATGAAGTTTCTAAAGTATCCAAATACTGAAAGGATAAATCCTCACATGCCCATATACGATCCTGGCAACTACAAGATCTTCATTTTGCATTTGGCAGATGTCTTGCAGAGTTTGAATCCAAGTGAGAGGTATGTTGATAGGGCTGAGGAGGTTTGCAGGGAGGTTGATGAGATTGAGATTAGTTTGAATGGAACAGCTCTTGTGGATTACCCTTTTGCCCAGTATGCTGTAAATTGGCTTGGTTTGAGGGTTGTGGATGTTGCATTCAACTCACCAACCACACCAGGTAAGTTCAAATCCGTAGATTATCTAGTCTTGACAAAGCCCCTCTCTTTAAGATCCAAGGCTTTGATGGAGAATGTTGAGCATAAGGCAATAGTTTACGTAGAATCTCCATTCACAAACAAGAGCATAATTCAGAAGTTGAGGGAGATTGAGGTTGTGAGTGAAGAAACTCCAGGTTACTCAGTAATAATTGTTTTGTTCTCTATTGGTGTCGTTTTATGGTTGAGAAGTGGTTTTTAACCGTAGCACTTGCATCTCTCATGTATGGTATCTTGAGTCCAATAGTCTATGCTAGGAAACTTCAGTTCCTCTCCGCAGCGTCATCCCACACAGCCCTCTTGGCAGTTCTCATATCCATACCCCTCTCCCCCTACATACCAACATATCTTACCGCTACGATTGTTGGACTGATTTTGATTTATGGAGTTGGATTTGCAATAAGCAGGGGAATCGATCCAGACACTGCAACTTCAATTTTGATATCTTTCACAGCTTCCTCAAGTGTCCTTGCAATGTATTACGTCATAACGAACTACGAGGTTGGTATGGATGTTTGGGCTTTGATACTTGGAGATCCACTACTTACAACTTGGGGTGATATCATTATTCTTTCAGCAGTCACCTTACTCGTTTTAACAGTCACAGTTTTAACATACAGGGAGCAGTTTCACATAGGTCTCGATAGGGACTGTGCAACCCTGTGCATAAATGTCAAAGCTTACGATTTGGCATTCTACACAATACTTGCAGTTTCAACTGTTGTTATGATAAGGGTTGTTGGATTTGTTCTGCAGCACGTCCTAATCTTGCTACCGTGTGCAATTGCAAACAGGTTTGCTAGAGGATCAAAAAGCTTAATTTTATCAAGCTTATCTGTAAGTCTATGTGCATCAATCTTTGGGTTAGCGTTGGCTTTGAAGTTGAACCTATCCCCATCTGGCTTGATAGGTCTCGTCATGTTTGCATTCTATGCGTTGAGGTGGTTTAGATGAGGAGATTTGGAATTTCAATTCCAGAGGATTTGGCCGAAGTTTTGGATACGTTGGCTGAGAGGCTTGGTGTTCCAAGATCTGAGATTGTTAGGGAGGCATTGAGGATGTATTTCAGAGATCATGCACATTACATGACGAGACACAGATGTTACGGTATAATAACTGTTGTTTCTGAGGGTTTCAAGTATCTAAGCACAGTTGAAGAATTTAAGGAGATTGTAAACACTTTCTCCCACATTCACATTGATGAATACTGTATAAACAGCTTTGTCGTATCTGGAGATTCCGATAGGATTGCTGAGCTTCACAGGGAGCTTTTGAAGGTTTGTAGGGATGTGAGATACATACCTCTAGAATGCAAGTTATGAGGTTTGTAGAGAGATACAACGGTTCGGGTCTCATATTGGATGTTGAGAGGTTGATATACGAGTTTAGGGGTATTCAGAACATTCAGATATTTGAGACAAAGAGCTTTGGAAAGATGCTAGTTATAGATGGTAAGGTTCAATTTACGGAGAGGGATGAAGCATTCTATCATGAGATGTTGGTTCATCCCGTGATGATGGTGCATGAAAATCCAAGGAGGGTTTTGGTTATAGGTGGTGGTGACGGTGGGGCTGTTAGAGAGATTTTGAAGCACAATCCAAGAGAGGTTGTTGTTGTTGAGATTGATGAGAATGTTGTTAGGGCTTGCAGGAGATACGTTGGAATTGACAGAGGTGCATTGGATGATGAGAGGGTTGGAATAAAATTTGAGGATGGTTTTAAGTTTGTGAGGTATTGTAATACTCATTTCGATGTTATAATTGTCGATGGAACTGACCCAAATCCCGTAAGTCAAGTTTTAACTTCAAGGGAGTTTTACGATTGTTGTGCAAGGATCTGTGAATACTTCGTAACCCAATCCCAGTCACCGTTTGTTCAATCTGAACACTTCAAGTCTATATATCGAAATGCCAAATTTAAAAACAAGGCTGTTTATCTTGGTTTTGTCCCAAGCTATCCCCATGGACTTTGGAGCTATCTGATTGGATCTGATGTGAGAGATATATTTATCGATCTTGAAGTTTTGAGGGAGAGGTTTGAGGAGAGGGGAATTGAGACTGTTTACTATACACCAGAGGTTCACGTCTCAGCATTTGCATTGCCAAGGTGGGTGAAGGATGTTTTGTCGAAATGAATTTAAATTTTGAATTTAACTTTCTGATATGAGGTTGAGGATAGAATTTGATGTTGTTGGGAATGTAATCGACATAAACTACAACTACCAGGTTGCAAGCTTCATTTACAGATGCATTGAGCGTGCAAATCCAAGTTTATCACTGGATCTCCACAAGCCAAGCATCTTCAAGTTCTTCACGTTTAGCAGGATAGATATTCCAAACAAGAGGTTTGAGATTGTTGGTGACAAACTTGTGATTAAAAGTGATAAGGTCAACCTATACTTCTCTACTCCAAAGGTTGAAATTGCTGAGAGTTTTGTTGAGGGATTGCTAAGAAAGCCTGAGGTTAAGGTGGGAGGTGCCGAGTTTGTTGTATCGAGTGTTAAGGTTCTGAGGGAGCATGAGATTTGTGATAAGGTTAGGTTTGCCACCCTATCACCCATAAGCGTTACAACTTTAAGAGATGGGAGGCAGTATGATCTCTATCCAAAGGATGCAAAGTTCTATGAAAATCTGAGGATGAATTTAATTAAGAAGTTTGTAGTTTTACATGGAAGGTATCCCGAATGTGACGATATAAAGGTTAGACCTCTGAAGGTTAAACCAAAGCGTATAAAGGTGAAGAACACCCATCACAGGTGTGTGGAGATGGTCTTCGATGCTGAAGGTAGTAAGGAGTTGCTTGAGTTGGGTTACAAGGCTGGGTTTGGTGAGAGGAACAGTATGGGGTTTGGAATGGTGAAGGTTGTT
>QMZE01000052.1 GCA_003663025.1 Archaeoglobales archaeon | reverse complement strand
TGTGCCTTTTCCTAAAGAGCAACCTCAGAATTTCAAACTCGGTGTCGCTAATTCCAAGGATTTTCAAATCCATCAAAAAATATAAAGCTGTGGTATTAAAAAAACCTTTGCTGGATGTGTTCATTTGTGTTAGAATGTATAGAAATGTATATAAACCCCCATCTCTTTACACATAGTGGAGGGGAAGTATGAAAAGGAAAAGGAAAGGTATAGAAAAGGCTGGTAAGGCAAAGATAACAGTAGGAGATCTTCTTGCAGTATGGGAACCCGACAGGATCCTAACAGACAGGATTAAAATCTACAAAGAGGACGACGCTGTGCCTATACTTGTGTGGGACAAGCCAGAAATGCGATGGAATGGGGACATATCGGCAGTATTGGATAAGAAAGTAACAGAGGCATGGTTTGGTTGCGAGTCCTATACGCTATACATAAAAGTGGAGGAGTGAGAAAATGCAAGCGCACGAGATCAAGATCAAGGCAAGAATTTACAACGGCAACAGCAAGAAGGGCTGGCATCTGTTCAACAACAAGAAGGTCATCGAGATCAAGGGGACATGGGAGATGGAGGAGTTAAAGCAGCTTTTAGGGAGGTTGAAGTAATGGAAGCCATAAGGGTAAGGCAGATAGAGAGAATGCTAAGAGAGATCAAGGAGATGCAGGACAAGTTTTTCGAGTATGCAATTAATGACTTGATAATAGGGGAATACGAAAGGGCTATCAGCAACTCATCACTCTACGCAAGGATAGGAGAGCTAATCCCTCGATGCGTTCATGCTTTTGTTGAGGAAGGGAAGATACTGAGGGAGGGAGAAAAACATGACCAGTGAGTGGATAAATGTTAGGGTTCCGAAAGAATTGAAGGAAGAGCTGGAGAAGCTGAAGATCCATCCACGGCAAGGTATCTGGGAAGTCATCGACTCACTTGTAAAGAAGGCAAAGTCAAGGAAGAAGGAGGGAGGAAAGTGAAGGAGAAGAAGGTCCAGCCAAAGGAGCTTGGGTTTGACGTGCAGGAAAAGATTGCGGAGATTATCTCAACGTTGACAGAGATTCACCTTGACTTAGACTTCCAGGCTTTTAATCTCAGGACCGCTCTGGATATGCACAGAGAGAAGATAAAAAGGATACAGAAGGACCTCTGGACCATAAAGAAGATTATCGAAGAGGAGGGAAAGGAGAAATGACGACAAAAGTCAAGTACGTTGTACAGGTCCTTGATGAAAAGGGAAGGGTGGTGTACAGAGAGACCTTTAACACTAAGGAAGCAGCTGAAATAGTGAAGAGAGGATGGAACAGATTCGGCTTTTCGGTCAACGTCGAAGAGGTTCGCTTTGGAGATCGCTGAAGGTGAAGGAGGGAGAGAATGATCTGCAGAAAGTGTGGCAAGAGGTTTGAGAGGCATCCGTTCTTTTCCCTGAGATTGTGCCTGGACTGTTTGATCGAAAAGATGCGTGGAAGGTGATGAGATGAGCGAGACGTATTTCATTATCTGCGCTGATTGTAATACCGTCTACGCCGTCGATGAGAGCGAGCTTGTTGAAGAGATTCGGGAGCACTCAGGGCATACTTCCATCATCGTCCGCTGGGGCGAATTTAAGGATGTTGATCGTACTGAAGCGATCCTAGAAAAGATTCTGAAGCTGAGAAGACTGTAGGGTGATAAGATGCAGGAGGAAAAGAAGAAAATAGTCGACATTAAGGAACTGGGACTTTCTGGGGGAGATTTTAACCTTCCGCTTCTTTCGCAGCTCGCAGGGAAGGAAATAGTGATCAGGGAGATTCGCTTTGGAGAAGGAAAGTTCGGGAAGTATGCGGTTGTTAAGCTTGATAGCGGAGAAGAGTACAGGACAACCTCCGAGGTTATAATGAAGCAGCTCGAGAAGATGCAGCAGGTACTTCAGGACAGCATGGTAAAAGCGAGGGTAAAAAAAGTACGCAACTACTACATCCTGGACTGAAGCTGCTGAACCAAATCCCTAACCTCTTCTATTTTTTCTTCCATGCACTCCAATCTTCTCTGTATTTCTGCTAATCTTCCTATCACGCTTGTTTTCATGGGGTTTTTGGGATCCTCATAGATGTCGCTCTCCATCCTCACGATTCGCTTCTCGTGCTTGAGGATCATAGCAAAAGTCGTCACCTGGAGGGTAAGGATAAGTGTGCACAGAACGTGGGTAATCGCATCCATGCTGATCAAATGCCAGAATAGTTCACACCTTCAAAAATCCTAGCATCCTCGATATTGCTGTCCTGAATGCTTTAACGATCTGCTCTGCAAGTAGCTGCCATCTTTTCTTGACGTTGATCGTGATAAAAACGCTGTGCTCGTAGACCTGGTCCTCATTCACCGCTTTTATCTTTAACTTGCATGGGGACTCCGGCAGTTCCCAGAACTCCTCCCATTCAATTACCTCATCGTCGCCGATAAACCATTCCCCTTCATTCCATGGAAAGACCTGTTTCGTGCCATAAAAGACAGCAACCTTGAGAAGCCATTCCGGACCTGGAGGAAATCGAAGCCTGAGCTGCGTGATTGCGTAACCTTCTACTTCAAGCTCTTCCTCCTTGCTCGAATTTTCATCTACGGTGATTTTCTTCGCATAGATTGTCATGTCACGTCCGTGAGTACTTTTCTCTCATGCGCTTAATAAAAAATCGTGATGGCTGTAGGATAATTTGCTTTCGTGCAATCTCCTCCCACGCTCCAAATGAGCTCCATTCTGGCTCCGGATCGGTGTACTTCATTATGGCAACGAAATCCCACTGGGTCTCCTGATAACCCTGACCACTTTTTGGTCTAGTTTGCAAATAAACATGTCTCAGATTGTAAAAAGTACCACTAGCTGTAAAAGATGAATAGGTTGTGCTGTAGTCATCGCTGTATATGTAGCCAGAGTCGGGATACTTTATGAAGTGTCGGTACCACTGGTTTAAGGTATAGGGTTGAACTCGTGCAAACGTCATGTTCCCGTCGTTATCTGTGACTCCCGTTGTAAGATATTTATCCGTATGGTAAATGATGGAGAGGTATGCTGAATTAATTGGTCTATCTGACCATGATGTCAAAGGTTCATGTGTCACTAGATATTCATGACTTGCCCATGAGCCATCATCTATAGACCGTGAGCGACAAAGTAATCTCACCTTCTGCTCAGCTCCTAAGTCGTGATAAAGATATCGCCAAGTTGTATCATCGCTGTTGTTCTTCATAGTTAGGATGCTGTTACTCACACTGAATAGACCCCCGCTGTTATCCTGCCACTTTGATGTATCTATGCTTGTGCCCTCGAAGTCATCAAAGAAAACATTCGTTGCGTCTCCATCGCTGTACAAACTTGCCGTTGAATTCCCTACAAACATGTAAAACGTATCACTTCCGTCTGAAGGGCATTTAACCCAAACTGTTGCTTGCGTTGAATCATAGCTTTCTATCCACTGTGCTAATTGCGTTGCTGTCCCTGGATCGCTTGTGGTTCCAAACCTTATGTCATAAGGAAAATTCTCACACTTGTTGTCACAATATACTATGCCCTCTGCTACATTGTCATCTCCACTCCCTGCAAAAACCTTTAGCCTTAACTGATAGTCTGCACTTGCATTAGCTGTGTCCGTTATCTCAAGCTTTTTCCTGTACTTCCATCCTGTTGATGGGCTAAGAGCCATGACTTTTTACAATATTGCATACGCTATTTTTCCCTCTTCATCCCTGTAAAGCAAAACCCTCTTTTCTTCTACTTTGCCCTCTTTTTCTATCATTGCCGTCGCTATTGCTCTCTCTGCTCTTTCATTCACGTCATCTAATCTTATGTACTTCACGCTTGTTTCCCTGCTCAGAATGTCCCTTATTTTCTCGTTTATTTCCTGTGTAAATGTGACCCTTCTCTCTGGCGGTATCGGATTCTCTCCGTACCAGTATGCGTTGCCTTCCTTGTCTGTAAATATGTGCAATCTCTTGTACCTTATCGTGTCATTCTCAAGATAATACATGTCAAACTCTGCGATCTTTCCTCCTGCTGTGTACCCTCTGCTCGTAAGCTCTACAACGTTGTAATGCTCTCTAACCTGCTTCAGGAGCTCCTCCATCTTTGCCATATACCATCACCCTACTCTAACTCTCCTCTCACAAGTACAAAAGCTGTTCTTGTCTCTGTCGTGCTGTTATTCTTGTAGTGAAGGATCACCCTCTCCGAGCTGCTGAACTCCTCATCTACATCATCTTCAATGACCTGTCCATCTCCACGATAGCTGCCTTTGTGCGGAGCTATCTGCCTTATACCTCTGTATACAGAAACCTCGAGCTCAAAATTTGTACCAAGAGGGAAAGTCACATGTACACTTGTAACCCTGAACTTCCTTGCAGCCTCAACCTCATAGATAGTCACATCTCCCTCCGTATCCGCAGGAACGGAAAGATAGTGTGCTATGCTAATCTTCTTTCCCATTATCTTTCAGCCTCCTTCCTTATTTCCCTCCAGTTGTATCCTCTTGCGTATCCTTTATCCAATCCATGAGCCTTTGCCATTTCGTGCGTGATAGGAACCCCATGAACCCATGTGAAGCTGCACCTTGTACACTTGAAAGACACGTTAGCCCTGTACGGTATTCCTCCAGCTCTTCTTACTGTAAACGTGATCTCCCTGAGGATTATATCATCATCGCTGGCGTTGCAGATAGGACAGCGAAGCTCAAACCTTGGAAGGGGAAATTTTCCTGACAGGTCCCAGAACTCCTTTACCCTGCTGAAGATCTCCTCCTCGCTGAGATCATGTCCTATCTTCATTCTCACTCATACTCGAAGACGATATCGACATTGATCGAACTTGCAGTGCTGTTAGTCACCTTGACGTATATCTGTGAACCCTTTGAAACCTTGAGGTCTGGCTTCCAGCAGTGCTGAATATTGGTACCAATCGCAGGACCTGGAACAAAATCTTTTGTGTAAGGAACATCTGCGATGCTGATGTAGAGCTGCACATTGTTTAGATCTGCTCCTCCTCTCTCGTTGAGCAGCACTTTTTTAATCGTTATGTCCCTGTCTGGGGTCCACTCTTTCTCTGCGTAGCTTCCTGCCGAGATTGAGCCGGTATTTAGTGTCTTGAAGTAGGTCGGCATGCTTCAATCACCCTCCTTTCTCTAGCTGCTCTTGATAAACTCGAAGACGATTGCGATCGTTGCGGTCATGTCAGATGCAGTAGATGCAGCAATTGCTGACCCACTGGTGTTGACGAACTTGAGCGTGAACGTGTTGTCTCCAGGAACCTCGATCGGTTGGTCCTTGAACGTAAATGGAGTTATCTCAGTAGTTGAAGCCGGTGGGTACGGACATGAGTAGAGATCAATTCCTTTCTTCCCTGGTTCAGAGGTTAAGATATCCAATGGTGTTCCCTCAAGGAAAGGTCTTATCGCAACATCTCCCTCAGAAGGTGTGGATGCTGCATTCTCGAGCTTTGCCAGCATGATGTTGTTTATTATCGCCTTCTCAACCGTCTTGGGAGTCAGGGAGTAGACTTCTGTCTCAGCATCTGCCGCCCAGGAACCTCCCGCACTTGCTAGAGTTGCGGTTGCAGTGTCATACTTGTAGTAGTGCTTGCCCTGGTCAGTAAAACGAGATGCATGGTTTGCTGGTAGTGCCTCCCCTGGAGCTAACTTCCCGATTTGACCAATGCAGCGCATCTTTGCTCCAGATGGTCCTTCAACCGTGAACGTCTTATCAGGAGGAACAACGTAATAAAGATCCCCGAGGTCAAGTGGACCTAGGTGGTTGCTGGAAGTAGAATGCAGCGGTGCAACATCGTTAATGATTGGTCCTGTGTCCACACCATCGATCTTAAGATAGGTGCTGCTGGTCCCGTCGGTTCCTATCTTTTTGATCACGAAGAACCTGTCTGAAGGCATCTGGTAGGTAGTACCCTGAACGAAGATCTTATCGAGCTTGTAGTACTCGACCATCTCCCTATCCCCTCCTTGAAGATGCTAGCCTATTACTTGCCTCTCCAGGTTCCTTTGAGAGCCTTCAGACCACGTAGGTTCTCCAGCATCCTTGCTTCCATATCCGCATCAGTTACTGCCGGCATTGCATCTATCTTAGCGACGTGGTCCATCAGAATTGGCTGCCAGGCTTTTACGAACCTGTCCACCTTTGCCTCCCTCTTGGTTACACCCTCGACAAGCCTACCTGCTCCAATACTCATTGCGTAGTTGAACCACTCCGTCATGTTTGTTGCTTGGAGAGCCTTCTTCCTTGAACCCTTCTCAATCGCTTCCCTTATCCTTTCTGCCCACTTCTCCTCAGCGTTGATTGCTGCCTCGATTGGATCCTTCTTCGGTCTTTCAATTCCTTGTGAATAGTTCCTCTGACCTACAGCTTTCAAGGTCTCTAATTGCCTCTTCCTCCATTCATCTGGAGGCAATATCCTAGTTACGCTAACGGGCACTTTTCTTCACCTCCAGGTATACCTTATTCGGGAAATACAAATATAAGAAAATCTGTTAGATAATAGTAAGAACATGCCGACCATACCTGTCTACATCAACGACAAGACTTATTGGATCCTTGCGAATGAAGCAAGTAAGCTTGACGTTGGAATTGGAAAGTTCTGTGGAATGATCCTTCAAAACTACGCTGAGTTTGTTGAAAGAAGGAGGATGGAAAATGAGGAAAAGAAAGTATGAAATCGTTGCCGAGAGCTATCTCACGGAATGGCTTGGAATGACCTATCCTCCTGGCACATGGACTACAAACGTGAACGTTGGAAGACCGGTCATTCCGCCACATGTAAAATTAACAAAAGAAGAGGAAGCATGGATCAAGAGGGCATTTGTTGCGAAGGTTGATGCGATTGTTCTTTTGCCAGATGAGGTACACCTGGTAGAGTGCAAAATACGCAACGATCGTGGAAAGATAGAGCAGCTGCTCATCTACGAATGGCTTTTCAAGAGAGATGAGGATTTCAAGGCACACTGGCACAAGAAGATAAGGAAGATCCTGCTCACACCAAAGGACCAGGGAATGCTCGAGGAATTTCTTAGGATGTACGGAATAGAGGTTGTCTATTACAAGCCGTTATGGATCATCGAGTATCTTAACTCTCTGAGACGTGCCGACAGGAGGGGAATGCTATCATCTGTGGAATTCTAGGTTGCAAGGGTGGATCCTCTCCCTGAGTGTGCCTCAGTCGAG
>QMZE01000051.1 GCA_003663025.1 Archaeoglobales archaeon | reverse complement strand
GGGAAAAGTTTACATTGTTGGAGCTGGTCCAGGAGATTTTGAGCTTCTAACATTGAAGGCTTTGAGGGTTTTGAAGGAGGCAGATGTCATTCTTTACGATGAGCTTGTAGGTGACGAAATCAAATCTTTTCTGAAAACACTCAATGTGGAATTGATTGATGTTGGTAAGAGAATTTGCAAACACAAGAAGAGGCAGGAGGAGATCAACGAGTTGATGGTTAAGCTTGCAAGGGAAGGCAAAACTGTTGTAAGACTTAAGGGTGGGGATCCGTTTGTATTTGGTAGAGGGGGTGAGGAGGCGGAGTATCTTGCTGAGAGTTGCGTGACGTTTGAGGTTATACCTGGGATAACATCTGCAATTGCAGTTCCAGCTTACGCTGGAATTCCAATCACACACAGAAAATTTGATCCAGCAGTTGTTTTTATAACTGGGAGGGAGGCAAGGGAGAGGTTGAATTGGAGGGCTTTGGCAAATTTAAATGCAACGATAGTAATATTGATGGGTGTAACAAATCTTGAGAAAAACGTAAAAAATCTGATTGAGAATGGAAAGGATCCAAAAACTCCAGTTGCAATAATTGAAAGGGGTTGCACACCAAATCAGAGGGTTATTGTCTCAAAACTTGAGAACATCGTAGAAGTTTCAAGGAGAGAAAATGTTAAACCACCAGCGATAGTTGTCATAGGTGATGTAGTTAGGGTTAGGGAAAAACTCGTAAGATTTTTACAGAACATGAGAGATTTAGATCATGTTCAGAGTTGTTAACGAGATGATTGAAGTTGGAAAAAAACTATGTAGTTATAGGCTTATAGATGGTTCAAGTGGAAATATGAGTTGTAAGGTTGGGGAAAGAATTGTTATAACAAAGTCTGGCACTCAGCTCGACAATTTAACTCCAAAGGATTTTGTAATTTTAAAGTTGGATGAGGATTCAAGTGAAGCTTCAAGCGATCTGAAAGTTCATAGAGCAATCTATAAAAAGACAGATTACAATGCTGTTCTACACTGTCACGGTGTTTACAATGTTTTGCTATCTTTTATTCAAGATGAGATAGTTCCAAAGGATTTGGAGGGGAGGTTGTTTTTAAAGAGGGTTGCCGTTGTTGAAGGGGAGTTTGGTAGTGATGAGTTGTCTGAGGCCATTGCTAGAGAGGTTGCAAGGAATGGTGTTGTAATTCATAGGGGACATGGTATATATTCAGCTGGTAGGGATATTGTTGAGGCTTTCAACAGAGCTTGCTACATAGAACATTCGTGTGAGATAATATACTTGCTGATGCTATTGTAGACTTAAGGAGCAAATATAGCTTGGCATCGTTATCTAGTCATTGGAGGTATTTGTGTGAAATAACCCACCAAGTTAAATCAACAAGGTCATCAACATTAACTCAACAACGTTAAATATTATTTCGATCAGTTTAAGCATGGTCAAGATATACGTGATATACAATTACGGTCAATACAACCATCTGATTCACAGAACCCTGAGGGATTTGGGTATAGAAACAAAACTGATTCCAAACACTACTCCAATTGAAGATATTAAGGATGCTGATGGAGTTGTTTTAGGTGGTGGTCCATCTCTCGATAGAACTGGAAACTGTGAGATGTATGTGAAGGAACTTGAAATTCCAATACTTGGTATTTGCTTGGGGCATCAGCTCATTGCAAAGGTCTTTGGTGGTGAGGTTGGAAGGGGTAAGATGGGTGGTTACGCTGGGGTAAGGGTAGAGGTTGTTGAATACGATGAAATATTTGAGGGGATTCCAAGGGCTTTTAAGGTTTGGGCAAGTCACATGGACGAGGTTAAGAGAATTCCAGACGAATTCAAGATTTTGGCAAGATCTGAGATCTGTGATGTTGAGGCTATGAGACACAGAGATAGGTTGATATACGGTGTTCAGTGGCATCCAGAGGTCTATCATACGGAATACGGCATAGAATTTTACAGGAACTTTGTCAAGATATGTAAGGTTTGAAGAGCATAGCTCTCAAGATGTTGTAGTCACGTATCATGAAAGATCTCTTGTATCTATAGATAAATTCCCTTTCAACACTAAGATCTGTAACCTTCCTTATGTATTCCAAGAATTGAGTTACGTTGCTTGGCTTTGGACTCTCACATGCTCTCTCAAAGTCTATGAACACTATCCTGTCCGATACGATTATGTGCCTGTCTGGTCTGTTCATCTCATCCTTCTGAACTCTCATCCTATCTAGATAGAAGCAGATGTCCATGCAAGCCTTCAAAACATCAACAACCTCATCAAAATCCCTCTCCTTAACAAATTCCCTAATTTTTAATCCATTAACAAACTCCATCTCCACTGTGAGATCCCTGGGATTGTATCTATAAATCTTTGGAACAAAACCCCTTCTCTGAAGTATCGTTAGATACCTAACCTCCTTCCAAAAGTTGTATTTAAATTGAGGTTTGAAGACCTTTACAGCCTTACAACCTTCAACGTAAACTTCGGAATGTCTCCCCCTAAACTTCATGTTATCAACCAATGAAATTTTCCAACAACTTCAAAAACACCTCCAGATTTTCAGGACTTATGATATATTTGTTGTTAACCTTAAGTAATAAAACCCTTTTTCTCCTTGTAGCATAAACCCAAACCTTTCCAAGCTTATCCAGGTAAAACAAACCGTAGTATCCGTATAAACCTCCCGATGCCCAAAGTCTAATACCCAAAGGTAGATCGATTACCGATACACCTTTTACCTTTGAGTAGCTCCTCAACAACCTCCTAACAACGATTCCACTTTGCGTTAGCTCAAAGCTTTTGGGTGCAAACAGATATGGGATTAGCAGAATCCCCAAGCAAATGAAGATAACGATGACTGCACTCAAACTTAATGCTACAATAAAGAACTAGAAATACTGAAAAGGTTATCAACTTAACCGATTTTCCCCATTTAGCTTTATCCCTGTAAAGACTAGGTTTTACACCGTCTGGTGGAATTTTACATAACAAGTTCTTCACCCTTAAGCTTTTTAAACAACTCCTCAGCTATGGCACTTGATCAGCTTTCACACTCAAACCACGCTCCTCAACCCCTCTCATCAGAATCCGCTTACATTCTTCTCTCATCCCACAGTTCCTACAATCTCCTTTTCGTCTATACCAAACCTGAACTCCATTACTCGTAGAAAATGTTACAGATACCTCACATTTAAATTCAGGGCTCCATCCAATTAAATAACCCTTTTCTGCATTCACCTCCCTTATCTCGATTCTGTTAGCTTTAGCAACACCTATCAAGGCTTTGTAAACCTTCAATTCAATTGACTTCAAAGCTCTGTGAACGGCCTGCCTCAAAATATTGAGATTTGAAGCAATCTCAGATGAACTTAACCATTAAGTCCGAGTTTCCACGATACCGCTTGCCTCTCAGTTACGTCAATTATTGTAAACTAATTTAAGATTTAACACTTTCGAAACCGTTAATTAAACAAATTTATACGAATTTGCATGTTCAGGGTAATCGATGGGATTCTTCATGTTGAGGATGTGAGTGTCGTTGAGCTTGCAAGGGAACTTGGAACTCCTCTATATATAACATCGAAGGCAAAGCTTGAGGAGAACGTTGAAGCGTATAAGTCTGCATTTCCCAATGCTGAGATACTGTATGCAGTGAAGGCAAATAACAACTTAACCTTAATGCGTATAATTGCAAGGCATGGATTTGGAGCGGATGTTTTTAGTGGTGGGGAGTTATACATGGCCAAGTTGGCAGGCTTCAATGAGATTCTGTTCAACGGAAACTCCAAGAGTGATGAGGAGATTGAGATGGGTGTAAGGGCTGGAGTAAAGTTTAGTGTTGACAGTCTAGATGAACTCCACACGGTATCAAACATCGCAAGGGAGGAGGGTGTTGAAGTTGAGATCGCCTTAAGGGTCAATCCAGACATAAGCCCAAAGACACATCCAAAGATTGCAACTGGCTTAAGAACATCAAAGTTTGGGATACCTTGGAAGGATGTTATTGAGGCATATCAAACAGCCATGGATCTACCAAATTTAAATCCCATAGGAATACACTGTCACATAGGAAGTCAGATCAAAGATTTTGAACCTTTTGTATTGGCCTTGAACAAACTTTTCGATTTAGTTTTAAAGCTTGAGGAGATGGGATTGAAAATTGAGTTCTTGGACTTAGGTGGGGGATTGGGTATTGACTACACTGGCGAGGGATGTCCAACCATAGAGGAATTTGCAAAATCCATACTTCCAGTTTACGAGGAGAGGATTAAAGATCTTAAGTCCATGCCAAAACTCTGGTTGGAGCCAGGAAGGAGTGTGGTTGGAAACACGACAATTCTGCTTACGAAGGTAAACGCTGTTAAGGAGGGTTACAAGAATTTTGTTGCAGTTGATGCGGGTTTCAACCTTCTGATACGTCCCGTTCTTTATCAGGCTTATCACAGGGTTGCAGTTGCAAACAAGATGGATAAGCCAGTTGAAGATGTTTACACGATAGTAGGACCTATATGCGAGAGTGGCGATGTTTTAGCAACAGATAGGAGACTTCCAAAGGTTGAAAAAGGAGATCTGATTGCAATATTCGATACTGGGGCATACGGTTTTGTCATGAGCAGTCAATACAACGGGAGACCAAGATGTGCAGAGGTTTTGGTTGATGGTGACAGGTGGTTTGTCATCAGGGATGCGGAGAGTTATGGAGATTTAATATCCAAGCAGAGGATTCCAAGTTACATACTATGAACATCGTTGTAGTGGGTCCAGCTGGCAGTGGAAAGAGCACCTTTGTAAGGAACTTCTCCGAATACTTGAGAGATTACGATGTGAAGGTTGTGAACCTGGATCCTGCATCTGATCCCATTTACAGTGCTGACAGAGATGTAAGGGATTTTGTTAGAACGGAGGACGTAATAAAAAGTTACAGGTTGGGAATAAACGGTGCACTCATGAAATCGATAGATCTAACGTTAAACTACATTGATAAATTGATCGTTAAGGGAGACTACGTGATATTCGATACTCCTGGACAGATGGAACTCTTCTTGTATAGTAGATCTGGATTGAAGATTGCTGAGGAAATTTCAAAATACGACTGGAGTGTATGTCTATTCATAATAGACTCTGAGATTGCATCAACTCCAGAAAACTTTGCATCCATCGTTGCACAGAATGCCGTCATTTCATTGAGGTTCTCGATGCCTACAATAACAATCTTCAACAAGTGCGATCTAATAGATCTAAATTTAAATGAGGTGTTTGAAGGTTTGAGAGATGTTGGAGGTGTGTTTGGTGAGATCGTTGAGAGACTCATGGCTCTCATAGACTACACAACCCTAAGATTTAGAATTGTCAAGATATCAGCTTTGAAGGAGGTTGGTTTTGACGATGTTCTATCAGTTATAAATGAGGTTTTCTGTTCGTGTGGAGACATAAGTTGATTTTCGATGATCATAACAAGCTTTTTAAGGAAGGACCAAATTGAATTTGATGGCTGAAAAGATTGACGAACTCGATATTGAAATACTGATTGAACTTCAGAAGGATAGTAGGAGGAGTTTAAGGGAGATGGGTGAGAAGCTTGACGTTGCAGAGGGGACAATATACAACAGGATAAACAAGCTTAAGAGGATGGGTGTTATAGAGAAGTTCATTCCAATAATAAACCATTCAAAGCTTGGATTTGACTTGACAGCTATAATTGGAATATCTGCTGAAGGGAGGTATCTCATTGAGCTTGAGGAGATACTTGCAAGGGAGCCAAACGTGACAGCTGTTTACGATGTTACGGGAGAGTTTGATGTCATAGTAGTTGCAAAGTTTAAGACAAGGGAAGATCTCAACTCATTCGTAAAGAGAATCATTGGGATGGAGCATGTGAAGAAGACATACACTATGTTGGTGCTGAACGTCGTGAAGGAGACTCATGCTGTTGAGCTTGAGAGGTTGGTTGACAAGGTTTTGGAGTGATGGATTTTTGTGTGCATATAGCTTTAGATAAATTCGTCAAAAGTCGTTCATTAAGCACCCAAAGTTTTAAATGTGACTGGCATGTGAGGCAAACTACTTCTAAAACGTGCTTGCAATGATCTCCTTCATGATTTCACAAGTTCCTTCAGCAATGTCGAGTGACTTTGAATATCTGTATAAAATTTCGGTTGGTGTGTGTGCAATCAGACCCCTAGCACCAAAAATTTCAACAGCAAAGTCTGCCAATTTCTTTGCCAATTCTGATGCCTTCAACTTGCATATTGCGGAATTGACTGCATTTGTGTCTCTTGCAGTCCTCGATATGAATTCCCTCAAAATTTCAATTTCAGCCTTCATTTCAGCAAACCTCCATCTTATACCTCTATTTTCAATTAAACCCCTCCTTTTAGCCCTACTTAAAGCAATTTCAAAGCATCTCTCAGCAATTCCTAAAGATAAAGAAGCTAAAACTACTCTACTCTTAATCAAAGCTGAAATTGCCAATCTCAGACCACCCAACAGATTCTCCTTGGGAATTTTAGCATCTATGTAAACCCTTGAAATTCCACATCCTCTAAAACAGTTGATGTTTATTCTTTCAGTTTTAACACCATCTCTCTCAATAGCAAAAACTTCAACTTTATCTCCACGTTTGGCTGTAACTACAAATACCTCAGCAAACTCTGCATTTGTCACAAAGTTCTTGATACCTCTCACAACGTAGGAGCCATTTCTATCTTCAGCTAAAGTCTCAATGGACTTGACGTCACTTCCAACCTTTTCAGTCATTGCAAAGGCAAAGAAACAATCCCTCTTAGCATGATTTTTTAGGCATTGCAATGCTAGGTGATGTGCAGTTAAACTTAGGGCTACTGAGGGGTTGAACTTTGCAGTCTCTTTAACGATTTTACATAGTTCCACACAATCCATTTGCTTCGTTAAGTTTTTCTTCACTGCCAAGTTTAAAATCTCTCTATCATGAACGTTATTTTTGTCCATCTTTACAAACCTCATCCTCACCAGTTTAAGAAACTCGTCCATGCAACAGATTGGACTGTGAAAATATAGTTGTTTGCTCGGCAATTATAAATTTATATTTGGTTATAATAAAACAGTTAAGACAAAGTAATCTAAGCTACGTTGAATGTGTAAAAGTTTTGCACAATGAGAGTTTGCTTACACTTATCTTGGGAAAGAAGGTAAAAGTTCCAGTTTCTTTTATTCTATATAGAATATAGTTCTTTAATTTTGCTGATTACACCATTTGCATAACCCCAG
>QMZE01000050.1 GCA_003663025.1 Archaeoglobales archaeon | reverse complement strand
CTATAACCTTGGTCTTCTCCATAGTCCCATTCATGATACCATCTTATTACTACTGGAATGCTTCTCGGTACTATTACACATACGTGGTCATCAGTAGTCGGATAATCATAGATATGCTCTATCTCAAAGACATCAGCTTTTCCATAGATTATTTCAAAATCCATTCTGTAGTGATATGCTTCTCCTGGTCTTCTTCCCCTTGTAAGTACTAGAAAGAACTTTCTTTCGTGTTTATTAGCAATCTCCATTAGATTCTTTATGATTTCTGGTGTTAATTCTTCAATGTTTAGGATTTGGGACATGTGTTTTGACACGGGTTTCTCACCTCATGTATATATTGGTAAGGGACTGGTATTTAAAAGTTACTGACTTCTCCATGACTTGATTCTAATCCATTGTTTCTCCATTGCTTTACACCACTCTCTTATATATATAATATGTATATATAGTAATAGTATTCTATTCTACTGTGAAGACCGATCATGGTTCTCCATGAGAGGGATCTCTTGAAGACTGTTTAATATAGTAAGTACTATAGGTGTCTAGAACACTATATTATTTCTAGGTGATGTAACTGTGTCATCTACAAGTGAGATTGATAAGATAAGGAGTGAGGTTAGGAAATGGGCTAACGAGCTTAAGAAGTCTAGTGAAGAGTTAAGAAGATCAGTAACAAAATCACTAGAAGATCTAAGAAAGGTTTCTGAGAAACTAAGACAACTCTCTTCAAGACAAAGGACAACAACTAGGAGGTAGATACAATAATCATTATGGTATCCATGAAGTATGATTCTTAAGTATCTTTTTTGCTTTCTCCTTCTTCACTATAATGAATGGATATATTCTCTTTAGTAGTTGTAGAATTGCTATATCATTTTTCAATACAACTTGGTATACACTCTTCTTTGTTTTTGTTATATAGCTTCCAATAATATGTCTTGAAAGCCATTTAGCATATTCTTCATTCTTAGTTCCAATGGTTATATAGAATTCATTCCTGTTATTATAATAGATTGTTCCATCTCCATCAATAACACCACTAAGATAAGCATATAATTCTGTTTTTCCTTTGCCATCATAGTATCCATGATATTTTTCTAGTGAAAAGCCATAGTTACTTCTGTTTAATTCTTTAACTTTCTCATAGATTGCATCTAGCATGTTATGGATCTCAATATTATGGCTTCTATTAAATAGTATCTTGTAATAGCAGAACTCTAGAGCACTAAAACCAACATGATACTTTAATACCAATCTTTCAACAACATTTAGTAACGTATAAAATGAGGATCCTATATTATAGATGTTTACAACATACATTGTTCTATTGTTCTTTCTCCTGTAACTCCTAATATTCTTGAATGGTATTTTCTTATCAAGCCATTCTATTAGTTCCCTATTGCTATTACAGATCTCTACCTGAACACGATATTTGTAGAAGTTCTTTGTTCTACCAAACCTGTTTATTGAAATAGATCCATCTGAATCAATTAAACCAGCAATATAAGACCACTCATTTGGAGATAGTTTAAACTTATATGGTTTCAAGAACTTTTCTATATAACTTATCTTTTGAATGGAATATATATCCTTTAAGGAATGGAACACCTTCTTCACCTAAAAAGAAGATAATATGAGTCAGGAGAAATAATTTTTACGTAGGTGATATAATGGGTGATACAAGGAGGGATCAAGACAAATGAGTTTCGTAGGGTTAAGACATAAGGGAGTGGAAAGGGGGACATCCCAGTAGGGAGTCCCCCCCACCAATCCTCTATCCTGAGGAATGGAACGCTGTAGTAGACGGATTAGACATTTTATATGGTTATGTAGCTGATCTTGAGAAGAGGACGGTTAAGAAAGAGGATCTACTAGCTCTTGAATCAGATATCATACCCGATCAAGACAATATTAGGTCTCTTGGTGATCCAGAGCGTAAGTGGAAGGAGATCCAAGCACACTACGGGTATTTTGAAGATAACGTCTTTGTTCAGGGTAAGAGAGTGTTGAAGGATGAAGACCCTATCTTTCTTGCTGATATCTATGAATCTGCTAAATGGAAGATCACCTATGCCATTGACTCTAGTAAGCCTACTAGTACACTTGATCTTCTCAGGGAGTATACAGAAACTATCAAGGAAGAGGTAAAGGCTATCAGGACAAAGACTGAGTCTATTGAACAACATGTAATCACTATTGAGTCTTATACAGAGAGCATTGACAAAGAAACCAAGGAGATCAAAACAACAACAACAGTTATAGAACAAAGAGTAGCCACTATAGAGTCTTATACAGAGAGGATCGAGGATCACCTGTCATACTTTAGAGAGAAGGCTATGACAGAACAAGGAGTGAAAGTAGTTATCACGGAGCCTAAGGTAATGGATGTTGATACTCTTAGGACTGAATCAACAGAGACTGGAGAGATAGATACGGCTGTTGAATCACCACCAAAGACTCTATTGACACCACCATCAGGTAAGAGGATCTCTACTCGTGGTGTCTACATATTTAGTGATAGTACTGCTGGAGAGATTGAGGTAAGGTTTAGTATCAGTAACAAGCTTGTGGCAAAAGTGTACTGTAGTAGATACTACAATGTAACTCTTCCAGAGATCCACATGCTAGGTCTTCCAGATGAACCACTTGTCATGTATTGGCAAGACCTTAGCGTGAACGCTAAGATCTTCTGGGTTATTAGGTACAAGATCGAGGAGTAAACTCATTGGAAACTGGAAGGTTTCCAATGGTGGGGGTAGACTGTATTGCCGATCCCTTCACCACTATGGTATGTCTACCCTATGTGGCATAGAGTCAGCTTCACAGTCATAGCAGAGAAACACATAGAGTACCTGGAGAAACGGATCAGGATACACAGGATAGATGAACTAGCTTTTCCACACATCACGCCACATAGCAAACCAATAGTGTTTATCCATCCATTCTTTTTTACAATGGTTAGAGCCTCAAAGTTCATAGCAAGGAAACTACACTTGTATGGAGCACTTGTAGGCATTGATGTAGCAGATAGTGATCACATAAGCGGGCTAGCAGTATCTATAACAAACTACGCACGTGCCATGATAGTACCATCACGTTACGCTAGAGAAGTATACATCAAGTCAGGCGTGTCATGCCCTGTCTACGTGGTACCTCATGGAGTCGATCCAGAATGGTACGTCAAGGAGCCATCTATACAGTACTTTAGAGACCTAATGGAGTACAAGAAGAAGAAGGGACTAAAGTACCTACTCTATTTTCTATGGCATAGTGATTACAGGAAAGGAGCGGATCTAGTCTATGAGTTCTATAAGAGGCTTAAGAAGGAGCGTAATGATGTTGTCCTGGTATTCAAGACATCAACTGAGGATGGAGAATGGGTTACTAGGTTCAGGAAACTAGGAGTCATCCATGTCTATGGATGGCTAACAGAGGATCAGAAGAGAGAGCTATACGATCTAGCAGACATCTATACTCTATTCTCACGTGGTGGCGGATTCGAGCTTAATGGCTTAGAGGCTCTTAGTAGGGAAACAATAGTTTTAGCACCAGATAAGGGATCCTGGATAGACTATATACCTAAATGGAGCCTAGTTCCATCTAGACAATGTCCTTATGTACTAAAAGACAATGCCTTCCATGATGGAAGAGGCTATGAGGTTATAGTGGAGAAAGCAGTTGATTTAGCCCACCATATTCTAGACAATTTAGAAGACTATAAGGCTAGGCTTAGGGAGTATATTGATAAAAAAATCAAGCGTATCTACAACTGGAGCTGGATCGCTGAGCAATTACTAAATATCTATTTCACTATAAGAGATACATTGAGAAGGTGATCAAGAATGGAAGAGCTAATGCCATTAATTGTATCAATACTCCTTAACATACTATTGCTGATACTAACCATTCTCTTCAAGAAAAACAACACAGTACTCTATAACAAGCTTGATGAACTCCAGAGGCTGATCAAAGACTTCCTTGAAGCTTATGAAGATAAAGTCATTACACCAGAAGAGGCACAAAGATTAATAGAGGATGTTAGGAGGCTTGTAGAGGATCCATAGGAGGGTGATCTAAATGGATGAAACTTTTTTAGCCACCTTCATTTCTTTCCTCGGGATCTCTGTCTCAATACTCTATTTTCTTGTAAACCATGAGCGTAGGCTTACACGTATTGAGGCTAAACTAGACCTCATTCTGCGGTTCCTTAGGATCAACAATAACAGGGAGAGGGAGAACTAGATGTCATTATACAAGAAGACACTAGTAGAGGAAGCAGAGAAGTATGGATGGGGTCTAATACTAATACATAGAAATGAGTTCAACAACTTCATAGACTCTCTTCTAAAGAAGTTCAACAAGATAAGACTACTAGATATAGGTGCATGGAAGTGCATGCTAGGAGACTATCTAAAAGAGAACTTTGGTGATAAAATAGAGTATGTTGGAGTAGACGTTATAGACCTTCCCGATCGCCTGAAAGACTATGAGTTTCATGTAATGAATGCTGAATCACTATTATTCCCGCCAAACTCATTTCATGCGGTTGTCTTCATTGAGACCCTGGAGCATATTGTAGACTATGTTAGAGCACTAAGAGAAGCATACAGGGTACTTGTTAGTGGTGGCGGGATCTTTATTCAGAGCGTTATATGTAGTGATCCAAATGCTCTCCATGACAGGACACACTACCATGTACTACATCCTGTTACTCTAAAGAGGCTCATGGAGTGGATAGGCTTTAGTAACATAGAGTACAAGGAATCAGGTAACTTTGCTATCTGGGGTTATAAGGTGTAGTTTCTTGGATGTGCTAGTAGTAGTGCTTGATGGATTAAGCTATGTTTTCTCAAACACTTTCCTTTGGTGGAACAAGGACATAGAGAGACTATTCAAGTACCCTGGATCACGTAGACGTATGATGTATGTTGATGTAATACCAGAAACACCTTCAGTCATGGGAGCATTCTTTACATTGAGAAAATTTGTTGAAGGAGGGACAATAGAGTGGGTATGGGAGATTAGGAGAGATAAGAGGATCAAGGCAATCAATATACCAGCAAGAGTACCACCAGTATACTATGGAGTAACTAGACCTAGGAACTGGGTAGACTACTTTACTCCACCCAGGGAAACTTTCTTGGATAAACTGATGGAGTACCACAGTTTCGTTAAAAGACAGGGACATGGAGACGCATTATTAGTTTGGTATCCAGTACCTGATCAGGCTCATCACCACTTTTTCCCCACCATCAATAACATGGAGTCCCTTAATACAGCCTTGTACTGGTATGGGTTGGCATGTAGACTAGCAGTAGAGCTAATAGAGTACTTTAAACCAAGAAGATGGCTAGTAGTAGGCGATCACGGATTTACAAGTGATGTAAGTGAAGCTCCTATTAGAGCACGTTTCCACATACGTGAGACAACAGCTATAACAAACTACCTTGATCCACCAAGGAAAACAAGTGAAGTGGTTTATTGGATAGCTAGAGCAATAGAATCATAGGTGGCTCTCCATGTCTCTACCATATAATCTACGCTATGTTGTTGATGGAGATACTATTTTGCCTGAAGACCATAACAACAAGGTTGAGGCTCTCAAAGATCTATATAACAGGTGTAATGAGATAATAACTATACTTGAGAGGATGGGTGTATAACTATGCCTAAAGCAGAGGATCTTATGCCTAAGCTTAAGTCAATCATTGATTCTTTGAGGAAGGTTAGTAGTGGAGACTATGTTCTTTCTAGTGATCACAACAATGTTGTAGACGCTATATCTACTCTCCATGATATAGTCTATGACTTACTGGGTAGGGTGAAGAATGCAGAGTATCTAGCAGAGACCTATAAGGATCTTGCAGAAGCTCTTAAGTCATATATTCTAGCAGTACCTCCTGATCAACTGAAGCCTATTGAGATCAAGGTTATTACTCCACCAATGATTCAGGACACGGGATCAGGGTCTAGTATAGAGCATGTTGGTAGACAACAACAGGTGTTCACTATAACAAAGGCTACATACACTATACAACCATCATCAAGCATATCATCAAGTATAAGTGTTAGTAAGGAATAGAGACAAAATATAGTATAGACTATATGTATCATGGTGTCCTGGATGATCGTACTCAAAGGCTTGTTCATAATATACAGGCTTGACAGGAGCTATAGAGATGATTTTCTTGCAAGACTTAAGGAGAGAAGGATAACAGATAGGTTTCTGTTAAGAGCTATGCTAGAGAAGAGGGAGAAGTATGGTGTTATCACACGTAATTTCGCTAAGTTTATGAAGAGCTTCCTCATGCCTTATTCATCATATACTGCATCTGGATATAGTGTATCTGTTGTTGCTGATACTGTTATTGCTACTAATGGTACAAAATATACTATTGGCTTGATAGGACTAGCTACTGAAGGAAAGGGATCCTTCGTATATAATTTAGCGTATGAGTATACAAGCTATCAGAGAACAAAAAGTATGGGATCCGTTTTTAGCGTAGGATCTGGTACAAGAACTCCAACACCTGATGACTATAGTCTTGAAAACCCTGTCCAGGATGTACCAGTTACTGATGTATCTTTGATCTATGATGCTGATAAAACAAGAATTGTTGTATCTGGTGGTGATACAGCAAGTACGGATTTCACGGCTAGTGAGGTAGGATTAATAGCAAAGATATTGAGGCAAGAGCCTGGTGTCGTTATAGCAGATCAAGATGTAATAAGTGTACTAATTGATAGAGCCACATTCGACCCAATAACATTTGCTTCAGGAGACCCAATAGCATGTCAATACGTCCTTGGACTAGCTTAGTTTGTTTTTTTGTTTTGTTTGTTTTTTGTTTTTTGTTTTCTATAGTATGTTGTGGCTTGTGCTGTTGCTTTTTGGGTGTACTATTCTATACTATATACTATTATTAGTAGCGTATACTATGTCATGGGGTATACTATACTGTATACTATAGCTTACACCATCATTCATGGGGTATACTATTCTATACTATACTCTATTACTAGTAGCATACACTATACCATGGAGCATATACTATACACTAGAATAGGGTATACCATCGGGCATACACTACTCTATTCTCTATATACTATACTCTACTATACTATAACTAACACCAAGGCTCATAACATATACTATTCTCCATACAATATACTATACATCAGCATACTATACTCCAGGGGCTATACACTATACTATACTATAGCTTATACCAAGGACCACTATCTATACTATACACTAT
>QMZE01000049.1 GCA_003663025.1 Archaeoglobales archaeon | reverse complement strand
TATCAAATTTACGTTGTCTATCCAAGTGATGGAACGAGTCTTATAGATGAGGCTGTAAACAACTTGGCTAAGGTTGGAATAGTCGTTGTGAGTGCAGCTGGTAACGAAGGTGAACTTGGATTCAGAACAATAAACTCCCCAGCATCTGCAAAGTATGCAATTGCCGTTGGAGCTTTGGATAGCTCAGATAATTTGGCTTACTTCAGTAGTAAGGGACCAACTGGATGGGGGGAGAATGAGACAATCAAACCCGACGTAGTTGCACCTGGTGTAAGCATACTTTCAACTTATAATGGTGGATACGCATACTGTTCAGGGACCTCAATGGCAACACCACACGTAAGTGGTATAGTTGCATTGATGCTTCAGGCAAATAACTCCCTAACCCCTGAGGATGTTAAGAGGGTTTTGAAGATGACATCGATTGATCTTGGTGAGTTTGGTGAGGATAACATGTATGGTGCTGGTTGTGTAAATGCCCTCTATGCTGTTATGAATGTGACGACGTTTGGTGAAGTCTATTTCAATACGAGCACAATACCTTTGAACAGAAATGTTACCGTCGAGGTAGTCTTGAGTTCAGCACCAAATGGATTGTCCATGTATAACGTAACGGTGTTGGTTGGGGATTTGGTTGAGATAGAGGATGTTTACTTTCCAGAGTGGGCTAGCTTTGCATTCAATTCAACTCTCCCTTCAAGTGAAGTTACAGTTTATGTTGAAGATGGTAACAATGAGGTTCAATCTGGAGCAAAAAACGTTCCTCTTTTTTATTTGGTGATGAAGGGTGTTGAGATTGGAGAGACAAATGCATCCATATCTATCAACAGAGTTGAAGGTGATGATGGTGAGATGGTAAGTTTGGATGCATTGGATTGTTACATCTTGGTTAGGTTGGATAGGTTTCCAAATTGTGACTATCCAAGTGACCCAGATGGAGATGGATTGTATGAGGATACGAATGGGAATGGCGTGAAGGATATGAACGATCTCTTTGTTCTATTTACAAACATGGACTGGGTTGTTGAGAATGAATACATATCATACTTTGACTTCAATGGAAATGGTGAAATGGATGTCAATGACCTGCTCAACCTCTTCAACGAAATCTAAGATCAATGAGAAAAGTTTAAATATTTAAGAGACTCTGATAATTAGTGGCGGCGGGCATTAACTGGGAGGTGGAATGAATGAAAAAAGTTTGTTTGTGGATAACGTTGCTGATGGTAGTAGGGATAACATCGGCACAAACACTATACACTGACCCGTATCCGTTAGAGGTTACAGTGGGAGAAGAAGGGAACATTGATTTAGTTTTGGATTCATCGTTACCAAATGGACTCAAGAGCTATGCAATAGTTTTGAGTGTTGATGATAATGTAAGTATAACAGGGATAACGTTGCCAGATTGGTGTCAATTCACCGCTGTGGAGGAGAGGGATTACGGGTGGTATGTCCAGTGCTTGGATACGAATGATGAGATAACAGAGGAAGATACGAATGTTACACTTGCAACCATAGACGTAAGTGGAGTTGTTGCAGGAAGTTCAGATCTATTCATCCAAACCGTAGGATCAACTCCAGATGGTTGGGTGTTAGGAGTATACGATGATAACAATCAGCCAATGTTTGAAGATAACGTAACAATAGATGATGCCGTCGTAGTAGTTATTCCAGATCTAACTGTTGTGGGTATAGAGGTTGAAGGGACACCAATTGTGAACGAGATTGCAACTGTGGATGTTACTATTGCGAATGTTGGGGATGGAGATGCTGAAGGATTCAACGTAAGTCTGTATGCTGATGGTGAACTGGTAGGGGTAAAGACTGTCGAATCTTTGGTGGCTGGAGGAGAAGTTACACTTGAGTTTGAATGGACACCAAGTGAAGCCAAGACATACGAACTCAGAGCTGTCGTTGACCCAGATAACGTAATCGATGAGAGTAACGAAACTAACAACGAAATGACTGTAACTGTTGAAGTTCAATCACTTCCAGATCTAACCGTTTTAGATGTTGAAGTTGAAGGAACACCGATTGCAAATGAGATTGCAACAGTGAACGTTACGATTGCGAACGTTGGAGAAGGAGATGCTGGAGAATTCAACGTTAGTCTGTATGAGAAGTTTGATGGTGAACCCATTGAGTTGGTAGATGTTAAAACCGTTGATTCACTAATGGCTGGAGAGGTAAAGATTGTTGAATTCGAATGGACACCAAGTGAAGCCGGAACATATTTACTTGGGGCTTGGGTAGATTCAGACAATGTAGTAGATGAGAGTAATGAGACTAATAACATAATGACTGTAACAGTTGAAGTTCTGGAGCCGGCGAATGTGTTTGTTGAGGACTTCAGTGTTAACGTTACAGAAGGAATAGTGCCGTTGGTTGTGGAGATCAATGCGACTGTTGTAAACACTGGTGATGTTCCTGGGGAAATAACTGTTCACTTCTACATAGATGGTTCCGAGGTTTACAGTGAGACGATTGAGGTGGCAGGTGGATCTGTGGAATACGTAACATACATCCACACATTCACAACACCAGGAACCTACAACATCTCCGTCAACAACTTACCCCCTAAACAGGTTACGGTATTGTCAACAACCATAGTCTTGACACCATCGGAAGGCAAGGTTGGAACGGAGGTAACAGTTCAAGGATTTGGATTCTCACCGAACTCTGTAGTTGTAGTTTGGTTTGTCACGGATGATGAGCAGATAATGGTAAACACAACGACTACAGATTCAAATGGAGAATTTGTAGCGACCTTTAATGTTCCAGATGTTCCATCTGGTTGCTACATGGTTAGAGCTATGGATGAGTATGGTGTAGAAGCTGAGCAATCGTTTGGAGTTGTCCCAGTTCCAGTCGAAGAGAGTTTGGATGAATTTGGAATCAACCTAACGCTAAATAGCACAGCCATGAGAACAGATGGGGCAATTCTGTTAACAGTTACAGTTACCAATGCAACCAAGGCTCAAAACACATACGTTGCAGTTCTCAACAGTTCAGCTTGGAGTGAAATTGAGGGAATGATTAACGAAGGAACACCCATAACGATTGATGAGATTGAGAACAATGCAACAGACAACTGGTGGGCTGGAGGAGGACTGGTTAAAACGATAAGTGGATTGGATGCAGGGGAGTATTATGTTATAGCATACAGCACATCGAGTGAAACCTGTATTGCAGATTACGTCGTAGCTTACAACGTGACAGAAACGGTCGTTGTAAAACCAACATACACACCTACGACTTTGGAGGAGCTTGGAATTGTATGGGACATTTATCAGGGTGAACTCAACGTATCAGATGTTTCCTATGGAGATGCCGTTAAGATTCCTATAAACGCGACTCAAGAAGTCAATCTGGCAATTTTGGATTCTGGCACGTGGAACGAGTTGTATGCAAACATATCTACCTTGACAAAGGATGACGTGTTTGAGGGTGCAAAGTGGAGTAAGGAGAACTTCAAAGGTAATGAAACTTTGGAAGTTGATACAGTGAGTTATGGAATGACGCCAGGAGCTTACGTGATAGTAGTCTTTAACACTACGGACAGTTACATATACTGCTTCAACGACAGCACAACGTTTAACGTGATGCCAGTTGTAACCTCTGTTGATTGGAGTGAGTTGGGAATTGAGGAGGCAAGCATAAACAGGACTGAGATGAGATACGATGAAACGCTCAGGTTGGTGATACTTAGAACTGAGTCCATACCAATTAACATCGCAGTCTTGAATGAAACGACTTGGGATGACATCAAGAAGGATAAATCAGTTGAGAACGATACTATCGTGGCAAATGCATATAGAATATTTGGACTTACAACAGATGCAATCTACTACATAGGAAACCTCTTGCCAGACAAATACGTCATAGTAATATACAATGTCACATCCATGGGTGGTGTTGAATACGTCAACCTCTACAACGACAGTCTAAGGTTTGAGGTTAAACTTACTCCTACAAAGGTCGATCTTGAGGATCTCAACGTTACAATCACGATTGATAAGGCTACAGTTGACTATGGAGATTCGTTCAACCTTACAGTAAACGTGACTGGAGTTATAAACGTAGTGATAATTAACGAGAGTGCTTGGAATGAGCTGAAGGTTAAGAACGGTTTGCTCAACGATACTTTGATTGAATACTCGAAATGGAGTGCATGTATCAACGCCAACAACACTTGGATGTTGAACACAATTGACACATTCCTACCAAACAACTACTTCGTTGTAGTTTACAACACAACCACCGTTAGTGGTTTGATATACGTCAACTGCTACAACGACGATGTGTTATTCAATGTTACAACAGTTGCCAATAAGGTCAGCTTTGAAGATCTTGGAATTGTTACAATGTTCCTTGACAAGACAGAAGTTGTTTATGGAGGTGTCGTAAAGCTTACAGTTGACTGGAATGCCAGTGTAACTGAACCCGTAAACATCGCAATACTCAACGAAACTGAATGGAGTGAGATTATTTCAACAACTCCGACAAACGAGTCTGTGATTAACGCTGCTGAATGGATTGTGGCAAACGTTGCTTATGATCTGGTGGAAAACATAACGGCAAACTTCAAGCCAGACACGTATGTCGTTGTTGCATACAAAGAAAAGAATGGAGCAATTACAGACTACAATGACGATCTGAGATTTGATGTTATATTCGAATCAAAGAAGGTCAATCTAACAGATCTCGTTGATTCAGCAGATGTAACTCCAAAAGAGGTCACAGTTGGGGAGTGTGTAACGATAGAAGTTGTGCATCCCAAGACAAACATCAACGTTGCAATAGTGGATGAGGAGACTTGGAACACTCTTAAGAGTGAGAAGACAATATCCAACGACACCCTACTAAGTAATGCTGTATGGAAAGTCCTCAACATAACACAAGAGAACTTTGTAGAGACGATCTGCACATCTGGTTGGAATGCTGGAACATACGTGATTGTCATCTACAACACATCTGAGTTCTCTGAATACGTCAACTGGTTCAATGACGGCTTAACGTTCAATGTCATTGCACCATTGAAGCCTGCAATCTTCGAACTGAGCAACCTAACAGTTGAGCCAACAGAAATACTCGTCAACGAGACCGTCAACATAAGCGTTGATGTCACAAATGTTGGAGAAGTTCCTGGAGAATTCACAGCTTGGGTATGGCTTGGGGGAGAAGGATGCACAGAATGTCATGAAACAGTTCCAGTCAAACACTGCATACTTGGAAGTGTAGAAGTCGAGCCTCAACAAACAGAGACGATTTCGAACACAACTCACCCAATACCATGGCCAGGAACCTTTGATATCTATGTTGGAAACGAAACAGCTCCTATAATAGGGCCAGTGACCATTGAAGTTACAAAGCCACCTTGGCAGTGGTATGATGAAAATGACAATGGTAAAATAGAAGACCAAGAACTCATAAATGCCATAATGGACTGGCTTGGAGGACAGATTACCGATGAACAACTGATAAACGTCATAATGAAGTGGCTTGAAGGTTAAATTTTATTTTTTATTTTATTAATTCGACACTCTTGATACTGGTAAGCCTCAATAAAAAATGGTGCTTTTGTCTGTTGTTTGGTTGTATCTTATGTAACATCAAACCATTTGGTCATGCAAAATAGCAAAAGCTTTAAATATGTGATAGTATTTATAATGTCGGTGACGGCGGGGTTGGCCGTCAAAAATCGCAGGGTTTATATATGGGGTGTAGAGCAATTCGAGTTTAGGAGGGAGAAAGTATGAGTAGGAAGTGTTTGGTAGGATTTGGGATAGTAGTGTTACTACTGTTGTCAGTGGCATCTGCACAAGTAGTTTACATAGAACCAGACCAAACTAGCGTTTCACCAGGAGAAACATTTAACGTTGACATATCGGTGCGTGATGGAAGTGCAAGTAGTGTGTTGGTGAACTTCACATTTGACAATACCTTGATATCTTACGTAGATGGAAGCACTTACGATGTATTCGATTTTACAGACACTTTAACAAGTGCAGACAACTACGTTAGGTATCTGGGTGTATCTACGAGTCCTGTAGATATATCTTCAAAGACAAGAGTTGCAACGGTAACGTTCAGTGTGAATCCTGGTGCTACGGGAACAATAACGTTTAACGTAGTTACAGCAAACATCGATGGTAACGATGTTAATGTAAGTGTAGGTAATGTTACAATTGTCTCGCCAACACCAACAACACCCGTTACAACTCCACCACCAGGAGCTAAAAACATCATCAAATTCGACTATGGAGCGGTAGTTAAGGTAGAGGTAATCAGTGTTCCTGAACCTGGGGAGGATACGATAATTCAGGTTGTTAGTGAGACAACTGGTGAGACTGTATTTTCTGAGACAATATCTGGAACTGGGAGCTTGGATATTACTGGGTTGGAGCCTGGGAGCTATTATATGAAGGTGATAAATGCTGGTAACATTTTGAACACATCAGATCCGACGACGTGGGATAGGAAGTCAGATGGAGCTGACTTTGTAGAGATAGAGAATATCACCCTTAACTTTGATGTAAAGATAAAGGGTGCATCTGATGTTGAATGGGTTAACGATGAGGCACCGTTGATAATTCAGATTAAGACTGCCATACCAAAGATTGACATAGAGCTTAAGAATCCAATGAAGCCACCAGCGATAGGAGACATGCTGGTCTTCAAGGTTAGGGTTTCTGGTGTTGCTGGAACTTTCAACGTCAAGTATTCGTTCAGTGGTCCATACGATGATTCAAGCTTACCAGGTGCAATAACAAATTCTACAGGTGAACATAGTACTTATGATCAGTTGACGAGTGGTGAGTGGGTGGAGGTTAAGATAGACACAACGGAACTTGTAGGAGTTTCAGCTGGGATGTATTCGTTCACAGTAAAAGTTATGTCTGGAACTGATATAATAGCGAAGAAGAGTATTGACGTAGAATTGAAGAGACCAGAAGTTACAGTTGACATGCCATCATCTGTTGTTCTGTTTAGGAGTATAAGTCTGAAGGGAACAACAAACGTTGCTGAGACTGGTTCAGAATACGATGCTGGAGGTAGCAACATGATAATAATCTACGCATTCACACCAGATGGAACTCTCATCAAATACAATTCAACCACAGGAAAGTATGAACTCAGTCCATACACGAGAACTGACATAAACGTCGAAACGAATGATGATCCAAATATGATGACAAAAACTATTGACATCCAGAGTGGAGGAGAATGGAAGTTGATGAAGTCAATCCCCGCAGAGTTTGATACCGGTTCATACGAGATAGATGTAATCGTAACAACAGATCTAAGTAAAATATCCGATCCAAACTTCAGGAGTAGATCAACAAACTACGTGATTGTTACAAAGCCAAAG
>QMZE01000048.1 GCA_003663025.1 Archaeoglobales archaeon | reverse complement strand
TTTTATGCATCATTGTTAGCCAAACAAGATATGCTAACAATGATTTTTTAGCTAACATGCGGAGATACTGTGTCCCAGCGAAAAATATTTTTTCTTTCTAACTAATTCTATTAATTTAATGTAGCATTTCCATCCCCTCCTGATTCTCCATCAGGAGGGGCATTTCTTATTTTTTAAATTTTCAAATTCTTGACAGTCCCGGAATGTTGTCTATGTTTTGGAGAAATCAAAAATGGCAAAAATAAACAGATCATTCAATAACAACATTTTTTATTCATTGTTTTTCAACAAATTCTATTTTAACAAAAAATTCAATCAAAATATAATTAAAAAAGGGGGAAGGGTGGCTTTATAGCCAGTGTGTAAAGCTCAAGCTCGCCTGTGAGCCAGCGTTACATGCCTCGTCGTATGGTACTGCTGTTAATGTGTATTTCTTTGGCAATAGATCAAACTTGTGCCACCAGAATTCATATGGTAGTGTTGCATCATCATATGCCATACCATTGATCTCGAAGTGCACATAGTCAACTCCAGATGTTGCATCGCTTGCAGATGCCTGGAATGTCATGCCTCCTATGATCAGTGTTCCTCCAAATGGATTCTTGAACAATTGTCTACCGAAGAGATAGATGTATCCAGCCTCTGGATAGGTAATTGTAACTGTTGGTGTTGTTAAATCAATCTTGAATGATACACTGCCTACTTCGCTTGGATTGCCTACTTCATCAACCGCATAATATTCGATGATATGTTCTCCATCTACGTCAATTGTAATTGGTGCTTTATACGTCGACCATGCTCCACCATCAATGCGATAATATATGGCTGCTACTTCTCTATTATCTGTTGCAGTCAATGTAATTGTAACTGGGCTTCTATACCAGCCATTGCATCCATCTGGTTCTGCTGGATCAAGTGTTGCAACTATTGTAGGTGGTGTATGGTCGATCTTTCCTTCAATGCTTACATTATCGATAAGCCATCCATAACTCTGCTCTGTTTCATTGCTAACAAATCTATATCTTATTAATGTTAATTCATCGCCACCAACGTAACTGCTTATATCGATTTCCATGTGAGCCCATGCTCCTCCAGAATCACCTTTCACTATGAACAATGTCTTCCATTCATTTCCTGTCCATATTTCTACATAGCCAACGTCACCTTCTGCAAATGAGTAATTCTGATCCCATGTAAGTATTGCTTCATAGGCATCTCTTAGATCGAATTCAAAGATTAGTTTCTCATCAACATTGTTATAGTACTGATGATATGGTATTGACAGACCTGGTGAATATCCCTTTATTACGATGTCTCCTAATAGTGCTTCCACTCCAGCCAATGTCGTATTAAAGTGCCATGCAATGGTAACAGTTTGGCCGGACCATTCTGAGAGATCTATTCCGAAGTCATAATCCCAACAGATATAACCCAATGGACAATCCCATGGAATGGTTATCTTGTACACCTTCTTTGCTGTTCCATTAGTAACTTCTACCCACCATTCCTTGACTGTATAGCCTGGTCCTATGGAATAGTTACCGGTTCCGAATGTAAAGTTTAGATGTACAACTGGGCTTTCTGGTAAAGTAATTGTAAAGTTAAGATAGTCATCTTCCACATCGGCTAATAGGCCAGAGAACCATGTTACATATGGATATCCATATCCTAGTAACCAATCATCTAATGTTCCATCTCCAGCATTGTCATCAAATGTCCAATTTTCTGGCAATGGATCGCCTACCCTCCAAGATGTATTCCATGTAAGTTCATATACCGGTGTAATACCTACTACCTCCCAGTGTCTCTCCTCTCCATTGTAGAACCACTCATCTGTTGGACCATTACCGAAATCGCTTGTAATGTGCCAGTGTACTCCATAGCAGACGTGTGCATGTGTCCAATTCTCATAGCTTGAATCAATATCTTCCATATCGTCAAAGAACATCACATTCCACGCTGTTCCATTATATGCATTTATTTCAACATCATCAATGTACCATCCCTTCCAGTTTGTATATTCGTCAGAGTAGAATACAAATCTTACTAACATGTTTTCTGTGAAGAAGTTTGCTGGCATATCAAATTCAAAGCCTTCTATTGGTTCTGTTCCAACTGGTCCGAATCCGGTTAGATAGAATGTCTTGAGCTTTGTAACACCTGGCTCTAATTTATAGCTCAGTTCTTTCCATCCATCACTATTGTTATAATACTGGTCAACGACAAACCATGTCATTCCGCTGTCATTACTCACTTCAAGGAATCCTGTATCCCAGATGATATCATCTTCCCAGTCATATTCCAGTAGATAGTATGTTGAGAAGTTTATATATACTGCATCCATTCCCGTCCAATCGAATCCTGTTCCTGTATGATATTCCCATTCCTTGCTTGTTTCATTGTAGATAGCTGGATCTATCATCAAGTAATCAAATCTATTCGCTCTGTAAGTACCTGTATCATCCTCGCCATTCCACCAGAAGTGATCATCTGGACATATGGAGCATTCTTCAACAATGTGCCAGTCATCTGGGAGGCCACATGTATTATCCTCTACTGACCATTTTGCTTCTGTTGATGCACCTGCAGCAACTCTTATCCCATCTATGTATATTTGTTCATAAATTCTAGTTTCAGTGCTCTTCTTATTATTGCTTGCATCGACATCACAATCTAGTTTAATTTCCGCTGATATAACGTAATCACAGTATTCTGTGGAATTCCAGACAAGTTTATTTGTATCATATTCTCCCGGTTTTAGATCTTCAATAACGTATGTTGTGTTCCACACTGTTGCACCCTCATAAACAGCAGTTGCAGTGATGTCATCAATATATACTTCGGTGGCTCCTTGCATTGGATCTAAACTGCCGGAACACATACCAATGCCAAATCCGTGGAAATCATCTGGCCAGCTATATCCATCTCTTTCTACATAGTATTTTGCTAGCTGTATGATATTATCGAATCCATAATAGTCAAGATAACCTTTGAACATCCATGTTAATGATATTTCTTCCCATCCACCTGCTCCATACAACTTGTTAGATCTGCTTATGAAGAACCAGTATGTATTTCCAACAAACATTACTGGACATATATAGTCCTCTGAACTCTCAAACTTCCATTTTGCCTTAAATGTTATATCCACACTCTTGTCAATGTAGCTATCATAATCTATTGTCTCAGGCAATACAAATGCAGTTTCTCCTCCTCCTTCATGTGCCCAATACCAGCTATGATATGGACTGTAGAAATTCTTGTCTGTAATAGTCCATACATCATCTGTGCCCCATGCATGATGTTGATATCCTAAGTCACCGCTTTCTACATCATCATAGAAGAATGTATCTATTAATTTATGCTTCACGGTTACTTCAACTGGGACATCTTCTGTAAGTGTTCCATTATTGTAAACTGTAACTTCTATTGGTATGGATGCTACACCCTCATCTGGCATCTCCACTTCTGCAGGTGCTTTTATAGAAATCACGGCTGCATCACATATATCTCCAAAGTATATACTATAATTCACACCATTGTATGGATCCCAATACTCGAATCCTGTGCGTGGGTCTTTGCGATATTCTCCATTCTTATCTCCATATCCGTCAACATCATTTGGAATCCATGCATATGACTCGAAGAAGTACCATTGCTCCTCTTTTGGTGTAAATGGCAATGGGAATTCTACTTCCACGGTTTCATTTTGTCTTAGAAGTGGAACATCTTTATATTCCTGCCATACTAAAGGCTGCATTGATCCAGATAACAATATGCATATATCGTCAATGTACCATCCTTCAAAGTTGTGTGTACCATCTGCAAACCATGTAAAGTTAACTTGTATCCACTTGCCAATGTAATCAGAGATATCTATCTTCACATAATCAAATACGCCATCATCTGTACCATTGTAATAATATGGTCCTCCAACCTTTGTCCAGTTCTCCCACTCTCCACTCGTTGTGTTAAACCATCTTATGTAAACATTACCATAGTCTACTGGAAGTGCACCACCAAGCTCGCCACGGCACCAATGATAGAACGTTAGATACGCAATTGCTACGCTCTTATTCATTTGATATTCGCTATCATAGTAAGTTTCTGGTATGTATATACCATGTGTGTTATTTGAAAGTATCAAGCTATCATGAGAATATGCTTCATATGTATCTAAATTATCTGGTTGACTATGCCAGCTATGGGTTGGTGAATTATATCTATTCTCTGACCAATACCATGTCATTGAATCTCCATCCCAGCTATATGTCTCCCACATTCCTGAAACTATACAGGACTCTATGTCCCAGCACTTATATGTCTCTTCATGTGGCTCTATTTCTTCGTAAATTTGTAAAGCTACGCGTATATTTTCTGCATCATATACACCATTATTCTTCACTTTTACTACCACAGATGTTGGCGGTGTCGGATTGAATGTTGTTGGATCTGGTTTAACTAGTTCAATTACATCAACATCATATGGTGGTTTAATCCAGAAATGTCCAACGCTTACATTTTCATTTCCAAGGCAATCATATGCATATATTCTAAATGTATACAATCCATTCTCAGCGGTATTACCAATGTGTGCCTTGCCTTCCACATCTATAATTGTGTCATTGCACCAATTGAAATAATATATACTTGTTCCCGGAATATTTGTCATATTTACTCTTATTGTTGTAATTCCGGATTCAGAGCTACTATTTATAACATCTACTTCTAACTGCACTAATGCAACTGTTGCATTTGGACAACATCCTGTTCCAGTTACATTTACAGTTATATTCACGCATCCTCCGGTTAAATTCTTAGCTACACCGTTCTCATACCATGGAGCAGATACATTGATTTCATTTATAGCAGGTGGTGTGTTATCGACATAAACAGTTATATTAACGATATCGCTCCAGTGCCCAAGATGATCAACAGCCCTTAACAATATGCGATGTTCACAATCTTCTTCCTTGAATATCTTAAGGCTATTTCCATTGAATACCATCCACTTCTCTTTTTCATCTCCAATTGCTGAGTCTGCAGTTGTCCAATTGCTCCATCCTACTACTGGTGGTGGGAAGGGAACATCATATGTTAAATTGCAGTAATAATCCCACCAGTATGTAAAGTTCCATGCCTCATAGAATGATACGAGGCCATCTCCATTTAAATCTGGATCCCATGGTAATGGAGAACCATCAAAGAATTTGCCATTCAATGCCGCCATAAATGGCCACATGAATAAGCCGTGCCATTCACCATTCGTACCATAGTTACTACCAGGTGCAGATATATTTATTGCGTATCCATATGTATATAATGGCGCAGCAGTTCCAACAAATACATTTGGCAATACCGTCAACGTTGAGATAAAGCCTCCAGAATGGCACGCATCCACAGTTACCCATATATGCTTATAGGCTGGTAGCTTCATAATCTGTTGTGCAAGATGTGTCGAAGATGTTACCGGATATCCTGAAGGTTCAAATCCATAGAAGTATGACTTTCCAATTGCAATATTTGCTCCTCCATGGTTTATTAAGCCGATATAAAGTGTATCTTCTGCTGTCATTTTTGCAGCGAGTTCATCAAATACTGCTTCTAATGCAGCCTTAGTGGAAGCATTATCTATCTCATTAGCTGGTATTCCAGTTGGGTTAGTAACATTTGCAAGTTCATCCGCTGGCATATTATTTGCATTTGGTTGATTTCCATCAGCCCATAGCACGTATACATTGTCTGGATGATATCCAAATTTGTTTGTTAGTAAATCATACATTAGCACTAAATCATTCCAGAACGATGCAAAGTTAGATGTATTATCATATCCTCCCGCCACCAATATAGCATAATTTGTTCCAGTAGTGTTCATCCATGTTCCATTCCACCATTCTGCCCATTCAATGTGATCTATTCCAGATGGACAGCTCCTGTTCTGTATATTCCATTCTCCATCTGTTGCGTTTAGCCATATTGGTGTATCGCTTGTTATACAAATTGCACTACCATCCGTGCAGAAAGGCTCACCAAATTCTATTGTCACACTCGGCGGGGTATCATCAACATAGAAGTATTGCCAGTATGTCTCGCTTACATTGCCATCTTCATCAACAGCATAATATTCTATCTTATGCTTACATTCATCCTCTCTTCCATAATAATCGTATATGGTAATAGCTGCTGTATCACTATATACATAATTCCATGGACCCCATCCATGAGTGAAGTTCCATATTCTATAGGCAATATATGCTATTCCCTCTGGATCAGTTGCGTTAATCCATATCGTCGTATTTGATGTTATCCAATGGATGAGCCTGCTACCATCTTGGCTATGCCAAAATTCAGGATCTTCTGCAACATAACATGGCTGTCCATATTCCTTATACACAACCGGTGGATTTGGATCCGGCAATACTGTAAAGTTCCAGTATGTAACATTCGCATTATAGCCATCATATACAATGATGCTATAGTTCCACCGTCCAACGCATGTGTTGTCAAGGTAACCTATGTTTAGATAGTAATATCCTGGTGCAACACTTGATGGACTCATAAGATATGTTCCTAAATCGCCGAGTGGTGTATCATATAGGTCAATGAAGACATATGAACCACTGCCAGTATAATAGTATTCCGAGAAGTTGGTCTTACACAAATCTTCTGGATCAACGTATATCAGTAAGTAGGTTCCTACATAAAATGTATTTTGATCATATGTATACCATGTATCTGTCATAAAATCTCTATATTGCAAATCAGCTACCCATGGTTCTTGCGTATCGACAACTGTAAATGTTGTGGTTGTGGAGTTCCAGGATCCTAATGTATCAGTAGCATTAAATTCTACCGTCCATGTACCTGCTGGACAGAATGGTCCTGCAGTCCAAGTTAATACATCTGCAGCTGCGCCACTGCCACCATATACGCCACAGGTCTTTGTTGTATAATCATAGACATTTCCATCCGGGTCATAAATAGTAATGGTCATGTTGACTAAGCCGTCTGCATCAGTAGCTGCAAATGTTATATTCACTGTATCAACAGCACATTCTACGGTATCTGGAACTACAATATAAAATGAGTTTGTTGGTGGACTTGGTCCTCCAGTGTCTGCCTTGGCTGGTGCTATAAAAATGTTCGCTGGTATTCCTACCATCGCTATTGCTATCACTATAGATAGCAAAACCTTTCCTATACTTCTTTCTCGCGTCATTTTCCGCCTCCAGACAGTAAATAGAAAAGCGTATATAAATGTTTTTCTCCATGCAGTATCTCCGCAAGTAAAAATTTAGGAAAAATTAAAGCCCTGGGCAATATTCCATCGAAAGGAGGGGATGGAATATGCCAAAGCCCAGGGCCAATAATAAATTCTTCAGGAAGTTAAATAGA
>QMZE01000047.1 GCA_003663025.1 Archaeoglobales archaeon | reverse complement strand
TAAATAAGTGCTCCAAATCATTTAAAATTTCCTACCACCACACTTGCAACACCACAAATACAACACCCTAAGATTCAACAGAACCGAGGATCCCCACTATTCAACGATATGTAAGGTAGTAAAGATGATAAAGTTGTTGGAGGAGAGATCCAAATTATTAGACGTAAAGTTAGAAGTCTTCACAGACTTGGCTGGAGATATAAGAATTGTAGTGAACGACGGTGTAATTTTGAGGGAAATGGTTGAGGTAGGTGATATTCCTGTGTTTTATTGGCTGATTTCAAGATTGTAGAAGCAATCTTTAAGCCAATCAGAATAGGTGGTAGCTAAAAATTAGAGAATCTTCCTCAGAGTTATTCTACCGTATTGGATTGTACGGTAAGAGGTGGAAAGTTGAAACTGTCTTATCCATCATCAAGAATTCGGATATATAAAATCTTCCCCTCTTACCCCAAATTCGTTAAATCTCATCCCAGTTATCTGGAGATTCTTTATTCATAACCTCAATATTACTCGTCTTACTCCCCTTACCTAATTTAATTATTTTCAACAGAGCAGCCAGATGTCACTGTCAGTTTCAACAGAGCAACACTGTAATCCAAATCACACATCACACCCAATACTCACCAACATCGGTCTTCTCCTTCTTCCATATTGGGACTCTCCTCTTAATTTCATCTATACAGAATGAACATGCCTCAAAAGCTTCCTTCCTATGCGATGCACCAACAACAATCAAAACTATCCTCTCCCCAACCTTCAACCTTCCAAACCTGTGAATTATAAACACATCCTTGATATTGAACCTTTCAATTGCCTCCTTCCTTATCTCCTCAAGTGTCTTTAATGCCATCTCATGATAAACTTCATATTCAAGCTCAAAAACATTTCTACCTCTTGAAAATCCCCTCACAACTCCCAAAAATGTCACTATCGCACCCACATCCCTACCCCTCATGAGGTCAACAAACTCCTCAACTGAAAAATCCTCCCTCTGTATCCTTATCATAGTTCAACCTCCAGAAAACCTTGGAAGTATTGCAACCTCATCAAACCTTTCAACTCTAACTTCAAGATCTTCCACAATCCTACAGTTCACAGCAACAAACCCCTCCTCAACAAACCCCCTCACCTCTGGATGATCCTTAATCAAGATGTTGAGAATTTCCTTCAAGCTTCCCTCAAAGTCTATCCAAATTCTATCCATACCAATCTCCTCCCTAAACCTTGCAAAGAACCTTACAACTGGCATGTTAAAAGTTTACATAATTGATTTTAACGGTATCCATGCAAATCCAACGTCACGTATCTGTATCCCAACTTTGTCAGCTTCTCCACAATCCAATCCATTACCCTTACATCGAAGAACTTAGACCTCTCATCCCTCCCAACCTCTATCCTTGCAATTTCCCCATGATCCCTAACCCTCAGAACTCCAAAACCAACATTCCTCAAAATCTCCTCAGCCCTCTCAATTCTCTTAAGTCTCTCAATCGTTATCCTTTCGTTGTATGGTATCCTAGTTGCAAGACAAGTGTTTGATGGCTTGTTGTAAAAGCTCAATCCCATTCTCCTCGCAATCTCCACAATCTCATCTTTCGTTATCCCCAACTCAACCCAGGGACAGCAAACACCCTCCTCAACCAACGCCCTGTATCCTGGTCTTACCTCATTTAAATCGCTTGCATTTGTTCCGTCAAATATTGTACCAATTCCAACCTCCCTTGCAAACTCCTTAATCTTTCGAACCATCATCTTCTTGCAGAAGTAGCACCTATCCACAGTGTTCCTAGCAAACTCATCGTAAGATAAAATTCCCAATTCAATTGTTTTATGTCTCAAACCAATCTCCTTGGCAATCCTCACAGCATCCTCCAACTCGTAACTTGGCATAACCTCGGATACAACTGTAACAGCTATCACATCATCCAACAACTCGTTACAGATGAAGGCGAGTGTCGAACTGTCAACTCCTCCAGAGAAGGAAACTATCACACCTCCCTTACACCTATCCACTATGAACCTCCTCAACCTCTCATCCATACGACAAAATTTAAAATGTGTATATCAATTTTTGTTGTGGAGAGAGTTGAGGAGTATCTTGAGGCTATACTTGATATTCAGGAGAAGGAGAAGAGACTTGTCAGGACTTGTGACGTTGCAAGAAGGTTAAATGTAAAGCCTTCAAGTGTCACCGAGATGTTTATAAAGCTTAGGGAGATGGGATACGTAGATTACGTTCCATACAGGGGTGTAGTGTTAACAACAAAGGGTAGGGAGATTGCAGAAAGGATAAAGAAGTATTATAGGGTTTTTGAAAAGTTCTTTGAGTATCTTGGTGTTGATAAGGAGAAGGCTACGGAGTTGAGTTGTGAACTTGAACATCACGTAGATGATGAGGTTTTGAAGAGGGTCTGTAGGTTTATATCTGGTGTATGCGATCTTTGTGAGGAGTGCGAGTTTGAGGAGAACGTACTTTCCAACGTTGGAAGGGGTAGGTATAAGGTTACGATTGCTCCAAAGAGTCTGGTGGGTGTTGTAGATGTTGAGAATACGATTGAGGTTATTGAAAATCACGGTGGTGTAATGGAGATAAGGGTTGGTGAGGATACGTTTAAGATTTCAAAGGAGGTTGCAAAAAAAATAGTGGTCAGAAGGATTTAGGCTTTCTTCTTCTTTTTTATTATCTCCTCTATCTTCTTTTCAAACGTATCCTCATGTGTATATGGACACTTTATGTAATGCTCGACAGCCTTTGCAAGTGCATCCTTTGTTGTGCTTTCTCCAGTCTTCTTTTTCAACTCCTTAAGGATTTCCTCTGGTAGAACCGTCTGAGCATGCACAATCTTCAAGTTCTCACCCATAACAATTGTGATGAACAACTATTTAAAGTTTGCTCATAATTGTTGTAATGTTGATGGGCCCGGAGGGATTTGAACCCTCGACCGCCCAGTTATGAGCCGGGCGCTCTGACCTGGCTAAGCTACGGGCCCTTAAATTTGGTAAGTGTAAGAAAATTTAAACTTTTCTCTACCCTGTTGAGTCTAAGAAAAGCATCCAACTCATCCTTCGTTGGATTTAAACTCTTAAAGAGTTCAAAAAATATTCCTGGAATTGCTATTGGATCTACATCATCATCCAAAGAGTATATCACTTTATCTGGATTGAATGCATCCAAAAACTTCTTGAAAGATCTCAAGGCTGGACAATCGACACCCAAATCCCCGGTTAGGAGTGGGAACTCCCTGCAACTTCTAGGTCTAATTTTATAGATCGTGCATCTGTTATCCCTTAGGAATGGACATGTAACCTTTATTGGATGCTGGAAGTCCCTGTATTCTTCAATACCCTCAAAGTATTCAAAATCCAAATCCTCCATGTATATTCTATCTAACCTTGGATCGTAAATAACCTTACTCAACCTCCTGCAGCACTCCCCGCACATCCTGCAAACGAACGGTATCCTAACCTTCAAACCCCCAACATCCAACTCTGCAAACATCACACGTAACCCCTCTTGAACTCCTCCTCAGCATAGGTCTCCTCAAGTATCTCTCTCTCAAGTGTCCTTATCAGTTCATCCCTCCCCCTCTCCTCAAGTATCTTTATCAACCTTGAGAAGTCCGCAACTATCATCCTAGCCTTCTCAAAATCCTGCAAAGCCAAACTCATTCCAGTAAGCCTTCCAATCATAAGTATTGCAAAGTGCAACTTGCTACCACTGTATCTACCCTTGAGGTATTCAACTGCCCTGTCATCCTCCAACCTCTTACTTATTATCTCAACAACATCTGCAGTTACCTCAGCAGCCTCCCTTGCATTCAAACCAAACTTTTTGTAGAGTATCATGCCCTCCCAAAAAATCTACTCCACTTCTTCTCCCAATAATCCTTAATTACCTCCAAGGCTACGAGCTTCTCACCACTCAAAAACCTTATGCAAGCCCCTCCAGCGGTAGAAACGTGATTCATCCTATCTTCCAGTCCAAACTTTCTGGTTGCTGTGGCTATGTGACCCCCACCTACAACAGAATACTTCACCTTTGAAACAGCCTTTAGAACCTCAAAAGTCCCAAAAGCAAACTTCTCATCTTCAAAAACTCCAGCGGGACCATTTACAACTGCAACTTCGTGCCTCTGAATCTCATCCGAAATCATGGATATAGTTTCACTCCCAATGTCCCCTATCCTGTATCTACCATCGAACTCATCAATTGGAACATCCAATCTAGCTCCATCTTTATCAACAGCAACATCCTTTGGAACAACTATCTTCCCCCTGTATTTTCTCAAAATTTCGATGACTTCCTCATCCCTAACATCACTCTTACCCTCCTCAACAATCCTCTTATTGACATCACCTATATCGTAACCCAGCAACATTAGAACGTAGTTTGCAACGACACCTGTCAATATAACCCTATCCGCAATCCCCTTTAAGACATTCTTCAAAACCCTTATCGAATCATCAACCTTTGCACCACCAAGTATGAAGACCTTGGAACCCTCGCTCTCAAATACCCTACTCAATGCATTCACCTCCCTCTCAACCAATCTACCGACAACCGAAGGTAAGACTGGAACGAAGCCAATAACTGAGGTGTGTGGACGATGGAAGCTTGCAAAAGCATCGTTTACAAATAGATCGAAGTGATCCTTCAACCTCTGAACCATGTGAAACCTTGAATGCTCCTCTGCACTCCTCTTTAGAGTCTCTTCAGAGTAGAATCTGACATTTTCAAGGAGGAGATATTCTCCAACCCTCAGAGATTTTATCTCCTCAATTACCCTATTGCTGAATATCTCATCTACATACTTCACATCCCTATCCAAAATTTCAGATAGAACCTTTGCATGCTCTTCAAGTGTTGTAAAATCCTTCTTTCCAGGTCTGCTCTGATGTGCCATTATTACAACCCTCGAAGATTCAAGCTCCTTCAGTGTTGTGACGTGTGCTTCAAACTTCTTCGTATCTGCAATCTTTGAATTTACAATTGGTGAGTTTATGTCAAGCCTCAAAAGAACAGACTTACCTTCAACATCTACATCGTCGAGTGTTGGTATCTTCATCGCAGATTTTTACACCGTTCAGTATAAAATTCTTTCACTTTGCTGAGACAATCTTTACGACATCGTTGTTCTTCAACTCGTAATCCTCACCAATCCTAACCCTCCTCTTTGCATCCACTGCGTATATGAAGCTCTCACCTATCTCAGTGTGTATCCTGTATGCAAACTCACCAACCGTTGTTCCTTTCTTCACGAGGAATGCATCTGGCAAAACGTTACCCTTTCCATCTGTAAACTTGTTCTCATCCTCAACGGGATAAACGACTATGTAATCCAAAACTTCAAAGACCAATCTATTTATGACACTCTGAACTCCAGTTCCCCTAAACTTTCCCATAAAATCCCTTATCCTATCCAACAACCTCTTCTGCCTCTCATTCAAAGGCTTTAAAACTTCAAAATCTTCATCTCCAGGTAAGTATCTTATGTAGTTGTTCTTCGATGCTATTCTGAGTGCAAGTTCGTAGTATGCTGATGTTGGTATGACTATCTCATCCAACCCAATCAACCTCTTCAAGTTTTCTTCAGGTGCCTTATCTGCCTTGTTTGCAGCTATAACCATCCTCATCCTAACCTTCCTCAACTCACCTGCAAGCAACCTTAGATCACACTCTCTAAACTCATGAACGGGTTTCCCAACAACCTTCAATGCACTTCTAACCATCCACTCTTCAAAACCCAATCCCGCAAGTTGTTCAGTTAGGAATTTCGCTGGATCCTTCTTCTCAATATGAATCCTCCTCGATATCTTACTCCAGTTCCTCTTTAAAATTCCAAAGAGCCACATCTCAAGCTCCTCATTCAAAAACTTCACATCCTCAATTGGATCCCTCTCCCCCAAACCTATCTCATTCCCCTCCTCATCCGTAGATCCAGATGAATCTACAACGTGAATTATACCCTCAGCCTGCCTTAAGTTATCTAAGAACTCGTTACCCAATCCCCTACCCTCATGGGCTCCAGGAACGAGTCCTGCAACGTCTATCAGCTTAACTGGTATGAACCTCCAACCCTCAACACACCTGTCACACTCCACCCCAAGCTCCCTACAGACACACCTAGTCCTAACGTATGCTATACCAACGTTTGGCTCAATCGTAGTGAATGGATACTCTGCTATTGCAACGTCTATCAGTGTTGCGGATTTGAAGAATGTTGACTTCCCTGCATTTGGCTTTCCAGCAATCCCAATCTCAATCAACCAGACCCCTCCTCTCAAAGTCTCCTCTTTTCCTCCTACCAAACAGGTGTCTTGGTAGATTTTTCCTCAAACTCTCAGCCTGCTCCTTACTTATCTCACCCCTCCTCTCAAAATATTCTATAATCTCAAGTGCCTCTCCCTCATCCCTGCACACTTCTATGTGATCGTAAATTGTTGGAAGTTTGAATATTTCCCTGTATAAATTTGGAAACATACGCTTGAACCTCTCAACATCCCACTCCATGTTAAGATTTCGCATCCAACTTAATAAGGTTGTTGCTAAGTATGGGTGCATCTATTATTTCACCTCCATTATACTAACTCTTAATAAAATTCTCAGGGGTGTAGCTCTGATAAGCAGCCTTGTTACAGTTGTTTCAATCGGAGTTTTATCACCGAAACAGTTATTTAAAGCTAATAATTTCTTCACAAATCCATCTCCTCTTGTATTTATCGAAGATTTTGTAATTCTTGCTCCGTAACCTCTCTATTTTTTCGAGGTTTAACGATGGGAAGCCTCTATCTACGACTGTTTTCAGTCCTGCTGTCGTAAGCTGCATCAGCGTAGAAGTACTTACCTTCAGTCTTTCAATCGCTTTGCTCTCGTAAGTTGTTATGTAGACTGCTACATGATAAAGTGTTCAGTTATCGCTTGTATCTCTCCCCTTTTTATTGAAAACAGTTGTCAACAAAACTCTGTATTCGAGTTTGTGAACTCTTAAAATTGACTATCTCCTCCATGTCAAGCCTCTTCTCCCAGAAGTGAAGAAAAGAGTGATCTATTCTTACCCCAAGCTTAGCTCTTACTTCAGCAGACCTCAGAGGCCTAAAACTCCTTTACAGAGCCTTCGTTATCATCCCACGTGAACTTTTGGTTTTGGAATATCCATCAAATCAAAGACCTTCAGAACAAATCCTATTTCGTAATTCCTCTTATCCCACCTCTTCAGCACATCATTTCGTCGTAGCCAGTTTAAATAAGTTTTGTTGAATTATATATTACCATAGTATTCAGATTACAGAATGTTAGACACACTTCTAAAGGACGTGTCCACTTAACACAGACACCACCTCAACCGATTATAATACAACATAAACAGCTTACAGAAAAGGTTCCAGTTCCTAACAGGATTTGAACAGCTAATTGAGCAAAAGAATATC
>QMZE01000046.1 GCA_003663025.1 Archaeoglobales archaeon | reverse complement strand
TTACTCTAAATTCGTTGAATCTCACCTCATCCCAGTAGCCTATAACATAGATTCTTTATTCCTAACCCTATTCTCCTTATTTACCTTACTCCCCTTACCTAACAATTATTTTCAACAGAGCAATTATAGATTATTTTCAACAGAGCATTTTTTATCGTAAACGTTTTTAACTTGAGGTCAACTTTTAAAGTGCATGAGATGAGCTTTGCTCAGGTATTACTTGAGAATGTAGTGAAGATTGCTGAACAGCACGGTGCAAAGAGAGTTAAATCTATACAAATTGCAGTTGGAAACATGTTGATGTTGAATCCAGAACAGCTGAGATTTTGCTTTGATGTCATATCAAGGGGGACGATAGCTGAGGATGCAAACCTTGAAATAGAGGTTGTAAAGGCCAAGATTAAGTGCATGATGTGTGGTAAGGATTTTGATGAGTTTGTTGGTGTTTGTGATGAGTGTGGTGGAATAGTTACCGTTGAGGGTGGTAAGGATATGATACTTAAGAAGGTTGAGATGGAGGTGTAGTCATGCACAAGATTGAGGTTGATGCTGAAGTTGATTTGCTTGAGGAAAACAGGAGATTGGCTGAGGAGAACAGGAAGATTTTGAGGGAGCGTGGTATAACGACGATAAACGTTATGGGTGCAATTGGATCTGGCAAAACACTGTTGATTGAAAAGACTGTTGAATCCCTCAAGGATTTTAAGGTTGGTGCAATACTTGGTGATGTGATTGCAAAGGACGACTACAAGAGGGTTGCAAGGCATGGTGTTAGGGCAATACCCCTCAACACTGGGAAGGAGTGCCATCTTGACGCTCACCTCGTTCACCATGCACTTGAAGACTTCGATCTAGACGGTTTGGATGTCCTATTCATAGAGAACGTTGGAAACCTTATATGTCCAGTTGACTTCGATCTTGGAGAGGATTACAGGGTTGTGATGGTTAGTGTTACGGAGGGTGACGATGTAGTTTCAAAGCATCCAGAGATATTCAGGTTGGCTGATGTGATAATCATAAATAAGGTTGCTCTGGCAGATGCAGTTGAGGCTGACGTTGAAAAGATGTTCAACGATGCAAGAAGGTTAAATCCAAAAGCAAAGATAATAAAGATGGATCTCAAGAGGGATGTGGGATTTGATGAGTGGATGGAGTGGTTGAGATGTGTATTGCAATCCCGGGAAGGGTTGTTGAGATAGATCATCCCTTTGCAATTGTAGATTTCAAGGGGACGAGGAGGAAGGTTAGGATAGACTTACTTGACGATCTGAACGTAGGAGATTGGGTTCTAGTTCACGTTGGATTTGCAATTCAGAGGGTTGATGAGGAGGAGGCAAGGAAGACTGTTGAGTTACTTGAGCAGATTTTTGGAGGTATCTAAATGCTGAAGGTCAGAGATAGAAGGAGAGCTGTAAAGGGTTTGGCAAGTGAACTTGGTAGGTTGATGGAGGGTGAGAGGGATATAACTATAATGCACCTCTGTGGAACGCACGAGGATACAGTCACAAGATACAACCTCAGAAGTCTTCTACCGAAGAACTTGAATGTTGTTCCAGGACCAGGTTGTCCTGTGTGCATAACACCAGATACAGACTTACAGATGGCTTTCCACATACTTGAAAAGGAAAACGTTATTCTGACAACATTTGGAGACATGGCTAGGGTTCCATTTGAGGGAAAATCTTTCTTCTACTACAAATCAAAGGGATACGATGTTAGAATAGTTTACAGTGTCTTTGATGCCTTGGAGATTGCTAAGGAGAGCAATAAACCCGTTGTCTTCTTTGCAATAGGTTTTGAAACTACAATGCCATCGACAGCATTGGCAGTTTTGGATGGTGTTGAGAACTTCTACGTTCTTTCAGCTCACAGATTCTTCATCCCAGCAATGGAACACCTGCTATCTTTTGATGACGTAAGGATTGACGGTTTCATAAATCCAGGACACGTCTCAACGATTGTTGGTGTAAAGGCTTACGAACACATAGATGTTCCACAGGTGATTGCTGGATTTGAGCCTGAGGACGTTCTACTTGCCTTATGTATGATTGTTAAGGCTATAAAGAGAGGTGAGAATTGCCTCCTAAACGAATACACTAGGGCTGTGAGGTATGAGGGAAACGTCAAAGCTCAGGAGGTTATGGATGAGGTTTTCAACAGGGTTGACTGGGAGTGGAGGGGTTTGGGGATTGTTAAGAATTCTGGTGGAAGTTTGAAGAGGAAATATGAGGATTTTGATGCTCTAAAGTTCTTTGAGGATGCATTTAAGGATTTTGAGCCAAGAGAAGATAAGAGAAAGAGGGCTTGCAGATGTGGAGAGGTTTTGAGGGGTGTTGCAACTCCACTTGACTGTCCACTCTTCATGAAGGCTTGCACACCGAAGAATCCAATAGGTGCTTGTATGGTGAGCTTTGAGGGAACTTGTAACATATGGGCAAAGTATCATGCTAGAAAGGATAATAGATAGGATTTCGGAGGGAACAGGTAAGAGTTCAAAGGACGTTTTAGCTGAGATAAATAAGATGCACAGAGACTTGAATCTGTTGGCTGTTGAGGTTGTTGCATTGATATATGCAAGGGAGAACGGTGTTGAGATTGAAGATTTGATAGATGATGTTAAGAGGAAGGTTCTATTCTTAAGATTCTCTTCAAACTCTCAACAATCTCAACAACCCTAGGGCTTGGATTTACATCCTCAACAGAGTAACCTTTCATGTAACCTTCTATGAATGCTGGTAAACCCCTCTCAAGTCCAACCGAATATCCCCCCTCCAAAACAGCTATGACACTGAAATCTGAAAGCTTACCTCCAGCAAATGAGTAGAATTTCTCAGTCAACTCCATGGTTGCAAGTCCATCATCCTTGAAGGCATCGAATCCCGCAGAAACTATAACAACCTCAGGATCAATCCTCTCTATCGTTGGTTCTACAATCTCAATCCAAGCATGTATGTAGTCGTCGTCTCTGCAGTAGTGGGGTAGTGCAATGTTGATTTTGCTTCCATCAGTTTCGTATATGCTACCACTCCCAGGATATATTCCGTATTCATGAAAGTCTATGTGTATGACACTCTTATCATTCCAAAATATCTCCTGAGTCCCGTTTCCATGGTGGACGTCGAAGTCTATAACTAAGATTTCATCAAAGAATTCTTTTGCCCTTGAAACAGCACCAGCTACGTTGTTGAATAGACAGAAACCCAAGCTTGGAGCATTAAATGCCTTCCCCCTCCTTCCAGCATGGTGTCCGGGAGGTCTCACGAGTGCGAGATGCATATCTCTCCTCCTAACTGCATTCTCAACACACTGAATTGAGCATCCAAATGCAACCAATGCTGATTCCAAAGAATCCTTACAGACGTATGTGTCTGAATCTATGAAACTTTCCCTCTTACAAGATTCAACAACAAACTCAACGTATTCACGATCGTGAACAACAGTTGTATCTGAAATTTCTGCCTTAATTGGTTTAACAACGTCCTTCCAAAGCCCCCTCTCCTCCAAAGCCTTCTTAACTATCTCAAGTCTTTTGGGATTTTCTGGATGGTAGCTTGGAGGTCTGTGCTTCATGAAAACATCATCGTAGTAGATCATGGATATTGTTGTTCGATTTGTTGATAAATCTACCGAAAGTCAAATAAACTTGATTAGATTTCAAATTTTATGAATTGGAGGGTAATTCTGATCACGTTAATAATACTTGGATGCGTTGGGAAGAGTTGCGTGACTGTGATTGACGATTTTGGATACGAAGTTTATGTTGAGAAGTATCCTGAGAGGATTGTGTCTCTTTCACCTTCAAGCACGGAGATACTTTTTGCATTGGGTTTGGGGGATAGGGTTGTTGGAGTTACAGATCAGTGCAACTATCCACCCGAAGTCTTAAAGCTGAAGGAGGAGGGTAAAATTTCAAGTGTTGGGGGATATTCTGCTGTAGATGTTGAGAGAGTTCTCAGGTTGAAGCCAGATCTTGTTATTGCAAGTTACGGAAATGGTTATCAGGTTGTTAGGACTTTGAAGGATTTTGTCCCAGTTTTGGGTTTGAATCCTAAGAATGTCAGTGGTGTCATGAAGGATGTCATGTTGATTGGGAAGGTTTGCGGTGTTGAGGACAATGCTACAAAGCTTGTGGAGTGGATGAAGGATAAAATGAAGGTTGGAAAGCACAGATGGAAACCCAAGATACTTCACATAATATGGAACAATCCAATATGGGTTAGTGGTAGGGGGACATTTGTTGACGATTTGATAAGGTTGGCTGGTGGTACGAATGCTGTCAATGAGAGTGGTTGGGTTGTTTTGAGCTTGGAAGACCTAATAAGAATTGATCCCGATTTGATAATTGTGAACAGTGGTGATGGAATGAATTCAAAGGGTAGGAATGTGTTGTATGAGTGGATCATGGGTGATGAGAATCTGAAGGTTCTTAAGGCAGTTAGAACTGGTAGGGTCTATGTGATAGACTCGGATTTGATCAGCAGACCTTCACACAGGGTTGTGTATGTAATTGAGAACATCTCGAATATCATAGATCTAGCATTGAAGTCATGAGAATCTTAATTTTGCTGACATTCTTGACTTTGTTCATTGTCCCTTGCATTGGTGACGTTATATACAGTCCAGCATCGATCTTCAGTGATGGTGTGGATGGATGGATACTACTGAATCTAAGGTTTCCACGTGTGCTGATGGGTTTGATTGTAGGTTGCACACTCTCTGTTTCTGGTGTAGTCATGCAGAACGTGTTTAGAAATCCTCTGGCTGAACCTTACATACTGGGTGTATCTACGGGTGCGGGTTTGGGTGCCATGATTGGATTTGTCCTTGGAATTGACTTCCGTCTAATCCCAATCTTAACTTTCTGCACATCTATACTAACAGTCTTTACAGTTTACAAACTTGCAGGATCCTTAAATGTGGAGTCGTTGTTGCTCTGTGGTATTGCAGTTAACATATTCCTTTATGCTTTGGAGTGGCTGATACTGATTAAAACGAATGCACACATGATCCTAGGATGGCTCGTTGGTTACCTTGGGGATGTTTTGTGGAGGGATGTTGAGGTTGCAGTGTTTGCACTAATTCCAACAACCCTGACATACGCATACTCAAAACAAATGAACGCAATTTTGCTTGGGGAAGAGAGTGCCTTTTATCTGGGTGTAGATGTTGGTAAGGTTTTGAAGATCTTGATAGTCCTATCGACACTTGCAACATCCATTACAGTTTCCTTTGTTGGTATCGTTGGATTTGTTGGACTTATGATACCTCACATTGCGAGGAGGATTTATGGGGATGACAACAGGTTACTGATTCCAGCATCCGCTCTCATAGGTTCTGTTTTCTTGACATGGATGGATGCGATTGCAAGGATATTAAAAGTTCCAGTTGGAATAATAACGATGCTTTGCGGGGGGCCATTCTTCATATACGTTTTTAAAAGACCAAATTCACGTTAGGTTATGAGGAAGGTGTTTAGGAGGTTGAAGAGTTTGGATGAGGTTAAGGAGATTTTGAACTCCATAAAATTGGATTTGGGTTTTGAGGATGTTCACATAGAAAGGGCTCATGGTAGGTTGTTAGCTGAAAACGTCTATGCAAAGGTTGACGTCCCACCCTTTGATAGGGCGGATATGGATGGATTTGCAGTTAAGGCTGAGGATACATTCAAAGCAAGGGAGGATGAGCCCGTAAAGCTTAGGATTGTTGGATGCGTTAGGGCTGGTGAGGTTCCAAGATTTGAGGTGGAGAGTGGTTGTGCTGTAGAGATAACAACAGGTGCCATGATTCCAAGGGGTGCAAATGCAGTTGTCATGGTTGAATACACGTCAGTTGAGGATGGTTATGTTTACATTTACAAGCCCGTTGCACCAATGGAGAACATCTCAAGTGCGGGTAGTGATGTCATGGCGGGTGAGCTTGTAGTTAGGAAGGGGAAGGTTTTGACAGCCAGAGAGATTGGTTTGATTGCTTCTGTTGGAGTTAAAACTGTTAGGGTTTTTAGGAGGCCTAGGGTTGCGGTGATTTCAACTGGGGATGAGGTTGTTGAGGTTGGGAGGGATTTGGAGCCTGGTAAGATTTACGATGTGAACTTATACTCGATATCTTCAAAGGTTTTGGAGTGTGGATGTGATGTTGTCCAACTTGGGATTGTTGGAGACAAATACGATGAAATTAGGGACGTTGTTGAGAGGGCCTTGGATTTGTGTGACATTGTGATAACGTCTGGTGGAACTTCTTCAGGTTTGGGAGATGTTATATACAGGGTTTTTGAGGAGTTTGGTGATGTTTTAGTCCATGGGATTGCAGTTAAACCTGGAAAGCCTACGGTGATAGCAAAGGCTAAGAACAAAATTTTGTTTGGTTTACCTGGTTATCCAGTTTCAGCTTTGATGATATTTGAGATTTTAGTTGCACCATTCTTAAGGAGACTTTCTGGATGTGTATCATCAAGGAACGTAGTTAAGGCTGTTGTTCAGGTTAGGACTCATTCAGACTTTGGAAGGAGGGAATTTAGACCAGTTGCAATAGTTGACACTGAAAGGTTTGTAGCTTACCCCTTCACATCATACTCAGGCTCAACATCAACGCTTGCAAAGGCTGATGGATTCATAGAGATTCCCGAGAATGTTGCGTTCATCGATGAAGGGGAGGTTGTTGACGTCTATCTTTTTGGAGATTACAAGCCTTCCGAAATTGTTATAATTGGAAGTCACTGTTTGGGTGTGGATCTGATTGTTGAGTTGGGAGGTTTTGATGCAAAGGTTATAAACGTTGGATCGATGGGAGGGCTGTTGGCTGTGAAGAGGGGTGAAGCAGACATAGCTGGGACACATCTACTTGATGAGAGTGGTGTTTACAACATTCCATTCATTCAAAGGCTAAACTTGAAGGATGTTGTTCTTGTTAAGGGTTACTTGAGGGAGCAGGGTTTGATAGTTAAAAGGGGAAATCCAAAGGGTATATTTGGATTTGAGGATCTCCTTAGGAATGATGTCACATTCATAAATAGGAATAGGGGAAGTGGGACGAGGGTTTTGATTGACATGGAGCTCGAGAAGGTTGCTGAGAATATTGGTATGAATTTTGACGATGTTAGGAGGATTGTGAAGGGTTACGATGTTGAAGCAAAGACACACACAGCTGTAGCTGTTGCAGTTTCCATGGGTAAGGCGGATGTTGGAGTTGGGATAAGGACTGTTGCTGAGAGATACAACCTGGACTTCATACCAATTAGACCTGAAGAGTTTGATTTTGTTATGAGGAAAGAGAGGCTTGGTAAGGATTCGGTTAGGAGGTTCCTTAAGATTCTGACGAGTGAAGAGTTTAGGGATGCTTTAAGGGGTTTGAAGGGTATAGAGGTTACGGATAGGACCGGTGAGATCGTTGAATTTTAACCTTCTCAACAACCCTTACGTTCTCTATCTTTGTGCTGTATC
>QMZE01000045.1 GCA_003663025.1 Archaeoglobales archaeon | reverse complement strand
TGGGACTACAGCAATAAAAAAGATAGTATCGGAAATCTATGCATGTACGCTTCAAAAAGCACAATCGAATTTAATATTCCTAAAATTATTACCAAAGTGATAAAATCCATCTATCACACCTCTCTTCAAAAACTAAAACTCGATCCATCTCTCAAGCCTAATCGATTTAGATTCTTAATTCTATTTTCTCTTTTTATTATTTCTGATTTTTCAATTTTCTCAATCTCTGGTAAATCTATTTCTAGAACTCTGATCATGAATACGTTAGAATTCGGATCCCTGACAATTACTATTCTCTTTATCCAATTTCTTTATACTGACATTGTGAATAGCAAAGATGGTGGCTTGAGTGTGATACAGCTTCAGAAAGTAGGAAATATTGTCAAGTAATTTAAAGATATATTTTCGAATTTAGGTCAATTACGTCCTAGTTTTTGCATTTAAGCCAATTTTACTTCCTAGAATTAAACAAAAGAAGGTTATAATTTTTATTAATAAAGTATAAATAATTCAAAGAAGCCACAAGATCTCTTCCATTTTTATTCAATATACCTCATATTTTCACACAATAACAAACGAAATCTGACAAATAGATTCAACTATCAATCAATTTTTCAACTTTATTGCTTTAAAGTTAAAAGTTGCCTCCAAAAATGGAACAAATGCTTAAACTTCAACCTCAATGCCGTCATCAAGTCAGCAGAAATATCCAAAAATCAAGAAATTTAGAAAGCATAACAGAACATTTATTACAAACATTTTTAGCTTTAGAACATGGATATCGTGATAAGGGATGGGCTTTGCTTTGTAGATGGTAGATTTGTTAGGGCAAACGTTGGTGTTAAGGGTGGCAGGATTGCATACGTTGGGAAGGATGACTTGAAGGGAGAGATTGTAATCGATGCAAGTGAGAAGATTGTCATACCTGGAATCTTCAACGCACATACACACCTCGCTATGACTCTGTTTAGGGGGTATGCTGAGGATCTACCTTTGAAGGAATGGCTTGAAGAAAAGATATGGAAGGTTGAAGGATTACTTGAACCAAGGGATGTCTATTGGGGTTCCCTACTTGGAATACTTGAGATGTTGAAGACTGGAACTACTGCATTCAGCGATCTATACATACACATGGATGAGGTTGCGAAGGCTGTTAATGAATCTGGAATCAGGGGAGTTTTGAGCTATGGGATGGCTGACAGAGGTGATGAGTTAAAGGCTAAGAGGGAGATTGAAATTGGATTAAGATTCATTAAGAGATGGAATGGTAAAAAGATCAAGACAATATTCGGACCCCATGCACCATACACATGCACACCAGACTTCTTAAAGAGGGTGAAGGAGATTGCAAACGAGATGGGGAAGCACGTTCACATTCACATATCTGAAACTAGGTGGGAGGTGGAGTATGTAAAATCTAAATATGGGAAAACTCCAGTTAGACTTTTGGATGACATTGGATTTTTGGATGATAAAACTGTTGTTGCCCATGCAATTTGGATTGATGATGAGGAGATGAGGATTTTGAAGGATAGGGGTGTCAGTGTCGTTCACTGTCCAATAAGCAATCTGAAGTTAGCTTCAGGAATTGCTAGAGTTAAAGACATGCATGATTTAGGGATTAACGTTTGTCTTGGAACAGATGGTGCATCCTCAAACAACACATACAACATGTTTGAGGAGATGAAGATGACTTCACTTCTACAGAAGGTGATAACGAGTAGGGCTGATGCCTTGAAGGCTGGCGATGTTTTGAAGATGGCTACGGAGAACGGTTACAGGGCTTACGGATTGAGAGGGGGTAGGATTGAGGAGGGATACTTGGCTGACATCGTCTTGATAGATAGGAAGAGGGAAAACTACACACCAATATATAACCCCCTACACAGCATTGTATATGCAAGCTACGGTTGCGAGGTTACACATGTCATAGTTGATGGTGAGATTGTAGTTGATGATGGGATAGTCATAACGTTGGATGAGGATAGGATAATTGATAGGGTTGAGGGGTTGAAGAAAAAATTTTTAATTTAGCTATTTGGTGTTGATTCAGCATTAAAATTATTTTCCAAATGGATTTTCAACTCTTATAAAAATATAAATATTATCAAATCGATATTTTTAAAAGTAAATTAACAGTAAACTCATTCGTGCCAAGACAATTAAAAAACGCATAATTTATCTCATTAACAGTGTTTACACTAATGAATCTTATACAATCTTAAGTTTTCAGCAAGTTTAATTTTGATTTATGAATTTATCAACAAAATTTGTTAATGAAATAATTATGTTAAAATGTGTTAACCTCGTGTTCGAGACAATCTTTAACCGATAGGGACAAACTTCGTCCCGTAGTGTATTATACCCTCTTCACCATCCTCACCAAACTTTCTAAACACAGCTCTAACCCTCATACCCTCCTCAATCTCCCTTGGATTGCAATCTAAGGGTGCTATTATCCTTGCACCCTCATCAAGCTCTATGAGTGCAACTACGTAAGGCTTTGAAATCCAGAAGTTTTCAACCGCATCATGAACAACACTCCAACTCAAAACCCTTCCGTATCCACTGAACTGAACCTCCTTAACCTTTCCCTTCCTCCTACACCTTGGGCATAGGTTTCTTGGTGGGTAATAGTAGTTTCCACAGTTCTCACAGTAACTTCCAATTAAACCGTATCTGAATCTTATCTTCCTCCAAAACTTTGGTAACATGTTATCACCTCGAAAATACAGTAACTACCGCAGTCCCACCAGTTCCACCAACATTCAAACTCAAACCCATCTCGGCATCAACCTGCCTCTTTCCAGCGTCACCCCTAAGTTGCAAAACTATCTCAACAGCTTGCCTTATCCCAGTTGCACCCACTGCATGTCCAAAAGCCTTCAATCCACCAGAAGGATTGACAGGAATTTCACCATCCAACATCGTAACTCCCTCCCTCACAAGCTCCGCACCTCTACCCTTCTCAACAAATCCAAGATCCTCGTATGCAATTATCTCGGCAATTGTAAAGGAGTCGTGAACCTCAACAACATCAACATCCTTTGGATCAATTCCTGCAATCTTGTAAGCTTTTCTGGATGCTTGAACAACCGAATCCATTGTAGTTATATCCCTCCTACTCTGCAATGCTAGATAATCACTCGCCTGCGTGCAAGCTTCGATGTATATTGGTGTGTCTGTGTATTTCCTTGCAACATCCTCACTGGCCAATATAACAACCGACGCTCCATCGCATATCGGCGAACAGTCGAATAGCCTTAGGGGTTCTGCAACGTATGGGGAGTTTAAAGCTGTCTCCAAATCAATCTCTCTCCTAAACATAGCCTTTGGATTTAAAGTTGCGTTCTTATGATTCTTGACACTCACCATAGCCAAATCCTCTTCCTTGGTTCCATACCTCCTCATGTGCATTCTAGCAATCATAGCATACAGTGCTGGTAGATTTGCACCATTGAAAACCTCCCACTCAACATCCGCACAGCTTGAAAGTATCTCCACAGCATTTGGGACATCTGTAACCTTCTCAGCCCCAGCCGCAATGACAACATCGTGCATACCAGATGCAACCGCCATGTAAGCCTGTCTGAGTGCAACCCCACCACTCGCATCTCCAGCCTCAACTCTAACGCATGGAATATGTAAATCGGCCAAGCCCGAGTAATCTGCAATTAATGATGCAATGTGTTCCTGACCAACGTATCTACCTGCACTCATGTTCCCAACGTATATAGCCTCAATCTCCTTCCCCTCCAAGTTTGCATCCTCCAAAGCCTCAACACCTGCGGATATCATTATGTCTCTAAATCCCATCTCCCAAAGCTCACCAAACTTCGAGCATCCAACACCTATAACGGCAACCCTCATTCCATCACCTTCTTATCTTTCTCATGAACTTTACGTAAGTCCCGTAATCTATGAACTCACACTCCCTTATCTTGTCAAGAACGGTTGGGTTCCTCTCGAACTCTTCAATTTTGTCTGTCACAACAAATGAGAATGAATCACTTCCAGCACCACTTCCATATGAGGTTACAAGTATCCTTTCACCAGGCTTTGCAACATCCAACACCGATGCTAAACCTATCAGGGATGAGCCTGAGTATGTGTTGCCTATGTATGGGACAACCAAACCAGTCCTCACTTGTTCCTTACCAAATCCAAGCATCTTGGCAACCCTCATTGGAAACTTTGCATTTGGCTGATGGAAAACTACGTAGTTGAAATCTGAAGGTTTTAAGCCAAGTTTTTCAAGCAGACCCTTTGTAGCCATGAATATGTGTCTGAAGTATGCTGGCTGTCCAGTGAATCTACCACCGTGAGAAGGGTAAGGCTGACCCTCCCTCCTCCAGAAGTCTGGTGTGTCACTTGTAAATGAGAATGTCCCTTCAATCTCAGCTATGCAGTTCCTACCAATTATAAAGCAAGCACCCCCCGCACTTGCTGTAAACTCCAAGGCATCTCCAGGTCTGCTTTGGCTTGTATCAGCTCCAATTGCAACTCCATAGTCTATCATCCCAGCCTTAACCATCGCATAGCATATCTGAATTCCAGCAGTTCCAGCCTTGCATGCAAACTCCAAATCTGCACAGAAGTATTCGTTTCCAACACCCAATGCTTCAGCCACAACAGTCCCAGTTGGCTTTACTACGTAGGGATGTGACTCACTTCCAACAAAGACCGCACCTATCTTCTTTGGATCTATCTTTGCCCTCCTCAAAGCTTCTCTTGCACACTCAACTGCAATCGTTGCAGTATCCTCATCCAACCCTGGGACAGATTTCTGCTCAACACCCAATCCCCTTTTCACAACCTCAGCATCCTCACCCCAAATTCTCGCAATCTCATCAACCACAATCCTATACCTTGGTATGTAAGTTCCGTAAGATACAATCCCCACCATCACACTACACCCCTCAACCTCCTAACCATATCATCTATCGAAAGGTTTGTTAGAACCAAACCAACACCATCAATCTCAGCAAGCTTTACGGCAACATCATCAACCCTTTCAAGCTCATGAAGGACAACTACACTTGGTTTCAGATTTGCAACCCTTACAGCAACCATCGGAGATCTTCCAGTTGAAACCTTTGTAAATATCAATGCCCTCTCACTCGTGTAACCGTATAACTTGTAGAAGTCGTATGCGTTCAAAGTTAATATTGCCTTTATGCTGTCGATGATCGTGTAACCGTTAACATCCCTCTCAGTTTTAACGACAACCCTACCATCTATCGCATTAACGAAGTCATCAAATCTCATTGATTTACCAAACTCCCTCATGTCTATTATCGCATCCAAGTTTGAACCACTAACAAGATCCCTATACCTTGAAATGACCCTGTATCCTCTTTCCCTATCAATTTCAAATAGTGCATTTATAAATTTTCTTATAAAGAAAATTCCCGGCGATCTCCTCCTGTCACTCTCATAATCACTTATTACAGATGGAGAAATACCAAGATTTTCAGCCAACTCCTTTTGAGAAACCTCAAATATCCTCCTCCACTTCTTCAAAGCCTTCCCAGGATTTTCAGAGAAGACTATGTCACCCGAGATCTTATCCCTGAGAAACTCCACTACGTGATCCATGAGAACGATACATCCAAAAATTTATAAGTTTAACGAAACTTGTTTCGTCTTTTGACGAAAAATAAAAAAATTATTCACAAACGTCTATCCATATAGCCTTTGGTGGACAGGACTCGACACAGGAACAGCACTCCTCACAGTCCTCTATTCTAACTGGGTGTGCCTTTCCATCATCACCTATCTCCCAAACCTCCGCTGGACAGACTCCTATACACTCTCCACATCCGTCACACTTATCGAGATCTACCTTGATCTCAGGCATGCCATCACCCTTGCAAAATGAGATGGTAAGTATTTAATGTTTTTGAAATTAGCACAGGAGGTAAAAAAACAAATTATTTAAAAAAGAAATTGGATCAAACTCCAGCTCTCTTTTCTTCCATTTCCTTAAGCTTTTCAGGAGTCGTTACATATGTCGTAGAACCAGAAGACCAATACGCAGCCTTCCCCTCATCCAACAACTCCTGAACAACCTTATCAAGATCCTTCTTCTTAACTCTAAGAACTTTAGCTAAATCTCTCACCTGCCAAGGCTTCTTCTGAAGGTATTCAATTACCTTCTGCTTCAACTCCTCCTTGCTAACCTCTTCCGCCATTTTAGGTCACCAAAAAAAATTTGGTTGAGACTGTATATAACTCTTTACCACCTAAATGCAGCGGAGGTTCTGAAGGTTGTGTATAGGTATGGTGTCCTTGCGTAGTCCTCAATCAACTTCTCCGAGAACTCCAAGCCAGTAATTTCAAAGAACCTCTCCCAACCAATCCTATCTACCCACTCGGCAATCCTCTCATACTTTTCGGCATGTGCTGCCCATGTCTCAAGTATCTTTTTAACGGTCTGAACAACTTCTGGCCATCTTGGTGGGTTGTTTGGTAACCATGGGACTACAACCTTTGAGAACTGTGGTGGATATCTTGCATCTGAAACCTTACCAGCTATGAGTATTGCAACACCATCATTCTCAGGATCGAAAAGTGGCATACCTGGACACATCGTGTAACAGTTTCCACAATACATACACTTGTCCTTATCCAGAATTACAGTCTTCCTCTTCATGTCTGGCTTCAAAGCTCCAGTTGGACAAGCTGCAACTGTCGATGGTATCTCACAAGTTCTCCTCACAGCATCGTCATCTATGATTGGTGGCTTTCTGTGAACTCCAACCATGGATATGTCTGAGGCATGAACTGCACCACACATGTTTCCACAGCATGCAAGAGAAATCCTACATAGAGCTGGTAACTTGTGATCTGTGAAGTAGTCGTATAGCTCATCCATCACAGACTTGACGATACCAGATGCATCTGTTGCTGGAGTGTGGCAGTGAACCCAACCTTGGGTGTGTACGATGTTGCTCAAACCGTATTCACCCTTTGTAGCATCCCACGTTCCACCGCATGGGAACCCAAGCTTCTCCTGAACCTCACTTATAAGAGGTTCAATCTTTTCTGGATCCGTCAGGAAAAACTCGACGTTATGTCTGCTTGTAAACCTCAGATAACCGTCAGAATACTTGTCAGCTATGTCACAGATATCTCTAACGGTATATACACTAACCAACCTTGGGGTTCCAAATCTTACAATGTATAGGACATCTCCAGTCTCCGAAACCCTCTTTATCACACCAGGCCTTACAACCTCATGGTAACTCCACTTACCATAGTTCTTCTTGATTATGGGATGCATCATTATGGAGTAGTGTGGGGGACCAAAATCCGTTTTTGGTTCAACCGTCTCCTCCCACTCCTTCTCCTCAGCCATCTTCACCACCTCACTCCTCCTCCAACTCTCTCCAGAATATGAACGGATTGTTCCTTGGTGCATAAACCATCCTAACGTCAGCCTTCTGGTTAATCACCTTGAGGAACTCTGTCATTCCAAGCCTCCAAATCATCTCTCCAACTCTCTCTCTGAACTTACCGTTCTCATCCCACCACTCCCAAATTGCCTCAAGCATCTCTGAACAT
>QMZE01000044.1 GCA_003663025.1 Archaeoglobales archaeon | reverse complement strand
CCCTGCATTTAAATATACGCCACTATCCCTACCTTTTTGAGCAGCTTGCTCATAATACTTCAGAGCTTCATCGTATAAATCTTCTACCTCCTTTGGAGTCTTAGCCTGTGTCGCCATTAAATGACAGTGCTTCGCCATATAGAATAGTGCTCTTTGATCTTCGGGGTCACGCTCAAGCCACTTAAGAAGTAGGTCGTGATATTCTAATCCCCCCACCTGACCATCACGATCATGCTGGAGAGTAATATCGAGTGCTCTTAATTGCATACGTTCTGGAGGACCTAAGACCTCATGGACAGGACTGTCAAACTCAAGGTTATCAGAGCGTTTCCATATGCGTGCTAAATTCCAAGCATCGTCTGTATCTACATTAAGCAACATAAGGGCAAAGGCATTGTTTTCATGCTGATATAAGCGATTATGAAGTATTGCGTGCAGTTTCTCAGCATCTTCTTCCAAAAAGTACATATCTGCGTCGATCCACATACACCACTCTTGAGTGGCTTTAGAAATCGAGAAATTACGTGCCGCAGCGAAATCATGAATCCACTCGAAGTAGAATACCTTAACATTAGGATATTCCTGTGCTATCTCAACTGTCCTATCTGTAGATCCTGTATCTATAAGAATAAGCTCATCGTATTTTAAAGGCTGCAAACTATCTAAACACCTTGCTAAATACTGCTCTTCATCTTTAACAATCATTACCACCGATAATGTAAACGGTTTCGTAATTGGTTTCTCCGATAATGGAGATGACCGTTGTTGAGCTTGCAGAATCCTCTGAGTTACATCAGTAGACCCTACATTATCTAACCTCGGCATATCCCCTCATCCTTTGTTAGCTGAATCATTTTGAATACATCATACGTGAGCAATTTTCGTCTTCTGCGATTTATTAATCCTCTCTCCGAATGCACCAAGCCTACCCAGAACATTTTTTCAATATTGAGTTCAATACATGTACGATATGCATATAACATATAACCTGCAAGTGTTTGCTCAGTTACAAATTGATGGTTGAAATATTCTCTATCAAAATCCTCTTCTCCAGGTGCTTCTCCACTACGAGTAATTTTTGCTCCTGTCTCACTAACCCAGATTGGTTTTGCAACTCCATGTTTATGCATTATCTCACGGATCTTACGAAACCCTACTATAAAATTTCGTACTCCTCCATATCCATAACAAAACAAATCAAGAGGAATAAAATCACAAAATCGATCAGCTCCATCATAAAGCAAAGTATCAAAAAAACGCGTATGATCAGCCTTATCTTGTCCATGTACAATTTGTCGATGTGCACCGTTTAATGTTGCACCTACTAAACCACCCATTCCAACTCTACAAGTTGAATCAATTTCTTTCATTGATTCATACCCAACTTGGAGCATTCGACCATATATTTTAGCCGTGCTTGCCCATCTTACTAACGAATCAGATTCTCGTGGTGGGTGATTATCAGGCTCTGCCCAGACACACCATTCTCTTCCTGGATAACGCTTCACTAAGGCTCGCACGAACACTTCAAAATCTAACAATGACCTAGGTGGATATGAATTCACTGGGTATTTACAATCACGTGGATCGACCCCAGAGCACCAATGTGGTGTGTGTGTTAAAAACCTTACGCTTCTTATACCATGCTCTTCTTCAAAAGCAAACTGCTGATCATAATGCTCCCAATTCCACACATTCTTTTTAGGCTGAACATTACACCATAAAAATGGCTCGTATATCTCCTTACAACCCAAATCTTCTACATAATGGACATTACTGCTATCTAACTGCGAATGAGCAATTCCCAATACAGTCACTTAACAAATACCTCCTGTAATGTTGAATTCGCCGCCTGTATCCCAATCACTAACATTCTCACAGGTGTCTACTGCTCTAATTCTTACTGCTGCATGAGATGTATCGACAATATCTCCAGCGTCCCATATAATAAATGTCGTCCCTTCTGCAATTGCTGTGCGTTGTGCTAATCCATTGTCTTTAATAATGATCCACTCCCAAATTGGAGTTGGTATAGTAATGTCTGTGGTGTACTGAAGCTCATACCAAACTTGGTCTCCTGGATCGGGATCTGGCGGACTTGCTTCTGTCCAAGTAATTGTGAAATAACGACCTGTGATATATTCACCACCTATCGGAGAAGTCAAAGTAGGAATATTAGGAGGAGTCTGTCCAGGACAAACCATCATCCAATTTGGACGACAGAAAAACTCGGTCAACATATAAATAGGCCAAGATGACCGATACAAAAAGAGATATTCTCGACTAGGCTCACAAAGACCCGACACTTGATTAACCTCGTATTTTCAACAGGCTATAGCGTTACAAATCGCTTGTTAATAAAACCCACCCCTGAGCAGAAAAGCTCATTAATCCGTACAATAGTCCTGTATTGTTTATTACGTGCGTAGTTTCGTGCTCTATTTGAAAACGAAAGTGTTCTGTTGAACCAGTTAAACAAATCGGAGGAGAAAATTTGAATTCGAGAGCAAACATATTAGGATAACTAGCCAAACGTGTTCCTATAGCCACATTACTAACAATAAACATGTCATTGCTTGCATAACCGCCATATACATTTGCTGGCTTATCAAAATACAAACTAATTGGATTAGCTGGTAGATTATCTAGTTCAGCAATCATGTGTATTACATGATTGCACTTAGGATAGGGACCTTCATCCCAATATCCTAAACACATAATCCCAAATTTCCACACATAAATAGTCTCGGTAGCGTCAGGTGTTACAACAAAGGGTGTCGTGTCCTCAGTGGGAGAACTATAATCACCATACCAAGTGTATGCTTGACGAAACGGAGTACTATTAGGATGTGCTACAGAGCCGGTATAAAAATCAGAGATTGTTGGTGTACTCACTATAGGTCCTTAATCTAATAATCGACCGTTAGTAACGCCCATCCAATAACACCTATACGCATATATCCGCTCTTAATGCCACCTGTATCTGGAGAACCACTAGAATTTTCATATTGGATAATAATGCTTTCACTAGTCGAGTCTAATTTGATAGGTGGATCTAAATTCATTGCACCCGCTGTTGTATTGCCAACTCTATGTAAAGTAGGGATAGTCATAGCACCAAAAATATCATTAGGATTATCAAACATCAAATCAATAGTGCCACTTGGTGGAGGACTACTTTGTGTTACCGTCAAATGCACTCTTCTATTACCGTCGAATTTAGCACTATTATCAAACCACCAACTAATTTCGCGGATCATAAGTGTTTCAGTTGAGTTTGCTGGAACGATAGTAAAGATAGGGCTGGTATTGTTTTTCCACATTATAAATTCGCGATAAGGTATACTATTGGGATGCCCCACATTCGCTCTGTAAAAATCTAGTATCGTTGGCGTGCTCATATTAACCTAGCCTTTACAAAAGTGACTCGTGATGATCCTAGTACAGATATTCTAACACAAACCTAAGTTTATGAGTATTAGAAGCATGATTGTTTTTATATCTTATACGTAGAGTGGTATCTGCTGGAAGATCACTCGTATTGAGAATACTTCTTCCCAAATCTATTGACTCTCCACCCACAATAAAGAAATCTGTAATCATAGGGATAGTCATAGCGCAATAAGTAGGAGTACTTGCAGAATATCCTTGACTTAAACCACTGTATGCGCTTCTTCCTGGCCATGTAGCATAACCAAGTGTAACTTGGTTAGTCAACTCGTCAATAGCTATAATATAAGGGTAATGCTCTGCTTCACTACCAACTCGAAACAAATACCCTAATTTTAAGTAACTAACATCACTAACAGTAATAATTTTATCGCCAGCGTTTGCATCTGCACCGAGAGCACAAACAATCGTATCTGGTGCTACGACCACATCTACTTCGTCACCTGTACCATCAGGATCAGACACAACATGTGCTTCCAATAAATCAATCACGAAGGGGAAAACAATATCAAGTGTATCTGTTGTGTCTGGACCTATTGAAAATTCCCAACCGTGCACAGCATAGTGCCCTTGTGATCGGTTTTTTTGGTTAGTCCTCACTTCTTCTTCATAGAGATTTGCACTGACCTCTTCTTCAGCCATAACTTTTCTCCTATTCGAAAAGGATATCTCTTCACACCAAATAGATCAAATACACTTACTCACAAATAAAGACGTTCAAAATGCAAAGTTTCTTTAATTCTGCTACGTAAATCTTCAGGAGTAACAAAGTTGCGTCTAAAGTCATCGAAGGCATCGGATACTTCATGTAGTTCCATTAAATAGAGCCAAACCAATTCTGAGCAAACTAAACCACGTTTAAATATAGCAAAGGGCAAATCTCGTCGAAAAACACATCTAAATGACATACCGAGCAATATGCCAAAAAGCTGTAAGAACCCATATGATTTACCAACATACTGTGCTGTCACTGCAGCTACTTTCTCTGGCACGTTATCTAAATTAACTGGCTTATACAAGCGATATCTTTTATCTGGCTTGAGATACTTTTTGAAATCTCTAACAACAACACCTTTAGCTGTTGCTTCGATAATCTTATTGTTTGGTATTACAAGAAATGTATGAGAAATCTTAGACCACATAAACAGCCTAATTAACCAGCTAATTAGATCATTCGTGTCAAATGAAAATCCTACCGTACCAACAGGAATTGTTTCCTCGATATGAACCATATGCTAGTCCTCCCATTCAAACACAATATCCTTTTGTGTCAATTTAGTTATATCTACAGCTTGTACTAATTCTTGTAAGTTTAATACCTCTTCACCCTGATAGATACCAGCACGTTGACATAATACAGTTATTAGAGCCTCAGCAGAAAGACCATGTTCTAAATATACATCGATAGAAGGGCTTTCAATAAACTTAGAATACTTGACATTGTCCGGTGTTACAACCATACCATGGAAATACTGATTACGCACCCGAGTTCTCAATAATGCTGCGATAGGTGCTTCAATCCAAAAGAATGGATAAATATCAATCCCTCTTATTGCATGAGTAACACCTAATTCGTTATCATCATAGGGACTAGTAAAAACCAAATCAGGTTGGCCATTAAACCAAACACAAGTATCTACTTTAGGTTCAAATGGACCTGGAATACGTTCATTACTCCATGGTTTTTGTCCCCATTCTTCAACAATATTCTCGTACTTTAAGCGCACATTGGTGCTTAAATTACCTAAATCCAGTATTTGAGGGAGATCTCGACAATGATGATCATAATGATACGATTTCATTAAAGGCAACGCAAAATGGCTGAAGCGAAATGCTACGGCCTTAGTATATACCGGAGCAATATTGATAACATCCGAAGTGCCAGGGCGATATGGCACTGATGGGCGCATTTCGACAAAATACTGAGGTGTTTTACGAAACGAATATACATTATGCCATGTATTGTTATGCAATAATCGTATATCACCACCAAGAACAGGATAATCATGCCAAACTATTTCAATTTGTGCTACAGTAATCTCTTCTTTGAACTCTATAAAAATCTCAGGATTAATGTGAGTTTTGCCTGTTCCTCGTGGATATGGATCCCAAAAAGATGTGCTACTAGACTCGATATTTTCAATAGGATGTTGTGGATCAGACATCAATGCACATAATTTCACTTCGACTTTAACGTCATCGCCATAAACAATACCACCTTCAGCATCGCGCAATATGATTTGTTGTATACGACACGGTGGCGGATACTTTTCAGGTCTAACGACAAGGTTTGCCTCATTCTCGGGCGAAAAACCAAATAGGTTTCGCTCGGCTACACTACTGGGAGTACAAGCACATAAATAAAAACGTTCTTCATAGTCTTTCATAAGCTGCTTAAAAGCAGCATGATGCTCCCCAGTGTGTTCACCTGAATAATAGACCTCGTCTGCTACGATGCCGCATTTTTCTAAACTCATCAAAATGCTGCTACACCACTTTTGACGTTGTGGGTTTAATTGACCGTCAAAACGTATCTTAAATTGTCCTTTTTGTTGCTTAGCAAAGATATAATTTAATAATGCATTATACAAACTACCAATATGCAGCTCACCACTAGCTGTGGGAGCAAAACGTGTTACTATCATCTTACTTCCTCCTGAAATAAAAAACTGCACCCCATAATATGGGGTGCAGTAACTTAAAAAATCATATACTTAGAACTGCTCTGGAGTTTTATGACTCCAGAGAAGAATTTTAGGATCGTTCTTCAAAAGATGTGAGAGCATTTCAGACTGTCTCTCAAGACTACTGCGACCTTCTATGCCTTGTAACAAAATAACCTCATTGAACAATAACTGAGCCTCATAGAATGAGATAAAACCTACACTGTGACGATCCATTGAGGAATAGACGGGATGATCTGCATTAATATAGATCATTGTTCCATCATAACCAAATCCTTCAGCCAACATTGAAGAAGGGCCTTCTTCACCTAAATGTTCTACGCTAGCGGCGATGAAATTAGCAATATTAGCCAACGGTGGATCATCATCATCTGTCGTTTGATTAGGATTTACTTGTGTATCTTTGACAGAATCTGCTTCATTAGGTGCAGTAGGAGCACTATCTCCTTCCGTAGGTAAATTAGGCATTGTTTGTGTTGGAAGGTTAGGTTCTTCTTCACCCTGTGTAGCTGAGATATTATCAAGTCGAATTTTACCAACTATGGGCTGTTTAATGGTCACAGCTGTTTGTGTTTCGAATCGTTCTGCTTGTTTTGCTTGTCTCTTTTGTCGAATTTTCTCAGTGATACGCTCTTCAATACGCTGTTTGAGTTTAACAAATGCTAGTGCTTTTGCGCCCCTTAAGATTTTTTCATCAGCCTCAGCGGAGATTGCTCCCTCAATACCTTTAGTAATCTCTTCTACTTCTTCTTCCAAAATACGTGCAGCACGTTCCAGTAACCCATCTATATCATCAGGTTGATTAACTTGCTGTTCTGTACCCAATGGATCTGATTCATAAGTACCTGTGAGGACGCTATCTCCTTCTGTGTCCTCATTAAGATTAATGTTTTCAGGATTACCTTCTTCTAAATCCGCAAGATTGGCTTCTGGTTTACTTGGTTCTAAACCGAGATGCTCTTCAGCCTTGTTTAAAAATTCGTTAAATTCCTTGAGTTGTCTCTTTGATGTAATTTTTGCTCTAATTTCGGCATTAGAATCCTCCTGAGCCGCTGACATTGTACCTTTGAGAATGATATCGTCTGAGCGCACAGACATTGTAGACTCCAATGCCCGCTGAGGAAAACTTACTTCCGGAAAATGTCGTAACACATCAGTAACCTGTCGTACAGCTCTGTTAAGAGCTGCTTGTTGTCGACGTTGTCTATCCTCTTTACGACGTAATTGCTGTTCTTCCACAACAAGAACGAGGAAATCTTTCATCGCTGCTTCAAAAGCTATCCATTTAGGATCAGCTTTGATAAAACTCGTACGATCAGTAGTAATAATATCATTTAACCAATTGGCTGACACATTACCACTAAGACGAGCAGCCCCTTCGGAATCTATCTCTTGAATTCCAAATGTATATCGTGCTACAGCACGGCCATTGGTAACGACTCGTACACCAGTATAATTGCCAAGTACTACACTG
>QMZE01000043.1 GCA_003663025.1 Archaeoglobales archaeon | reverse complement strand
TAAAGCAGAGGGTGAAGATTTCCTTTTGTTCTATTACCGCTAAAAATCCCGTTAGATGTCGGAATCCGTCCTGTAAGCTGTTCATGTGATATAATCATTTGAGGAGGTTATGTTAACATGTCCGTTGTAATTTTAAGCTTACGGTTGAAATATATTTAACTGTTCATGGCAACCTCTTAATCCAACTTACATTATCAAATCCTTTGTCAAATGTGTAAATCTCGTTTATACTCTCCTTCTCCATCACCAAAACTGCTAAGCAATCGTTTGGATCAAGTTTAAACTCGTCCATCAAACCAATAGCCGTAAAATACAAATTTTCGCTAACATCGACAATTTTAACGTTGTCCATCGAGTAAAGTCCAATCAAAAAGGTTTGAAGATCGTGCAACTTCATAGCCCGCTTTAATATGTTGCAGACTTCTGAAATATGAACCACAGTCGTTATTACCTCTTCACCGTCGTTTATCCTTCTTACAATCTCTTTAGCCCTTTCCTTCATAATCTTTTGCTCTTCCGTAAGTTCTCTCTTTGGTTTGTAGTAGGCGTAGATAAAAATATTAGCATCGAGAAACCTCATAAAACTCACGCTCAAACTTCCTCCAATCCTCAACGTTTACACCCAAATCAACACCGTCAAAGAATTCAGTTAAATCTATCTTCCTCTTTGGGATTATCTTCAAAAACTTACCATACCTTATCACAAAAACTTCTCTACAATCTTTTAATTCTCTCTCCCGCCAATCGGATGGGAGTATTATTCTACCTTGCTCATCCACCTTCCTCTTATCAACACCATAAATCATTTTGATCCACCAGATAAAGATAACATAAACCAGATTTAAATCTTGTCCTCCAAGTCAGTTTTAAAACTCCAAATCGAATTGATAATTCATGGTAGAGGTTGTAATTTTAGTTGACAACAAGGTTGTAAATCTGAGACCACAGGGTTTAAAGGCTGAATGGGGATTTTCAGCTTTGATCAAGGCAAAGGAGGTGATTCTATTTGACACTGGACAGACGGGGGTTGCATTTGGGAACCTACTACTGCTCAAAGAAGACAAGCCCACGAAAGTCGTTTTAAGTCACGGACATTACGACCACACTGGCGGACTTATGAACTTCTTGAGATCTTTTGATCTCAAGCTTTACACACACCCCGATGCATTCCTGCCAAGATTCTACAAAGGTGACTACATTGGAATTCCGTTTAAAAAGGAGCAAATTTCAGCTTATACTGAAGTTGTAGAGCACAGAGAGCCGATTGAAGTTTCAAAGGATGTCTGGGCTTTAGGTGAAATTCCCCGTAAGCATGAGCAGGCTTTGCTGTCAGATTCTTACATAGTTAGAGGTAGAAGGGAGTTTGACGAGATTAAAGATGACCAGAGCTTAGCTGTAAAGACTGATGGTGGCGTGGCTTTGATCTTAGGTTGTTGCCATGCGGGAATTAGGAACACTGTTGAGTATGCTGAGGAGGTTGTTGGAGATGAGGTTAGATTTGTTGTTGGTGGGACACATCTGATTGCATTTAAGGGTAGCAAACTCCTCGAAATTTTGAATTGGATTGAAAAAAAGTTTGATTGGATTGCACCATGTCACTGCACAGGTTTAACAAATGAGTTTCTATTGAAGGAGAAATTGGGTGACAGATGTAAGATCATTGGCTCTGGAGATCGCCTAACTTTACCTTAGAAGTCTGTCATTATTCTAAACTGATCCGTATCGGGTTTTTTTAATGCATTCAGAAACATCCTCACAGCCCCCTTAACATCTCTAGCCCTAGTTATAGCCCTTCCAACTACGAGTATATCTGCCCCAGCTAAAACAACCTCCTGAACATTTTCAACCCTCACACCACCAGCAACACCAACTAAAACTTTGAACTTCTCCTTAACATCCCTTGCAAGACTCCAGGGTGGCTTTGCTTCTTCCTCATCAATAGCCCTATGCAACTCAACAACCTCTGGCAAAACTCCAGCATCTACAATCTTCTCCAACCTACCTATTGGATCTTCAACACCCAACATATCAACCACAGCGTATATCCCAACCTTCTGAGCTTCCTTTATACCTTCAACTATCGTCCTTATTGGTGCAAGTCCAGATATGACAACACCGTTTGCAGTTGCATCAACTGCCATTCTGGCTTCCAACTTACCAACATCGAGTGTCTTGAAGTCTATGACGTAGAATGCATCTGGCTTTACCTCCCTCATCTTTAGAACTATCTCAGCACCATAACGTTTTGCCAAGGGAGTTCCAACCTCGTATATTATGTGATCGCTCTCTGGTATCTGTTTCATAACTTCCAAAACCTCCTCCAAACTCGTTAGGTCAAATGCAATTTGAAGGTATGGAGGATCCCACAACCTTGTAAGCTTCCTACCAACGAGTGGATGAAAAGCCCTATCCTTCTCCCAAAGAACCTTGTCAACGTCTGGAAATCCACTCATAGCCCTCTTTATTGCAAGTTTCGTAGCTGAATAGTTGTAGTAGTATATCTTGTTTCTGTCCTTTGCCTTTGGATGTATGAAGACGCTCACAATTATCACAAACTCCTCAGCCATCTCCCTTGGAATTATACCTTCCTCAACAGCATCGGCAATAGCCTTTGCAACAGCAGCCTGTGCTGGACCAAATACAATCTCAGCCTGCTCCATACTCTTCACCGTAACCTTTGGAACTACTATCGCTGGGGGTTTTGTTATGAGGTTTGGTCTTAAAACTGCCAAAAGTGGTGTGTGTCCAGCTGAGAGCTGTGAGAGAGCATTTGCAAATGCCTGTCCAACAACTCCATCCCTCTCACCTATCATCAGATCAATGTGAGCAACCTCGTAACCTTCACCGACCAAAGCCTCACCTATTCGCATAGGCGAAGGTATCGTGATAACTTTTAAACGTTCCCCTTGAGTAGTAAACTTTTTTAACAACTTGAAAAATCATTTTAAATGCCGACGATCACGATAAACGTTGGAAAGAGGGGAATTACGGAAGGTTTGATAAGAGAAATTAACAAAGCTTTGGAGAAGCATGGAGTTGTTAAGGTTAGGATGTTGAGGAACTTCAGAAAAATCGTAGGTAAAGATAGGAGGGAGATTGCAAGGGAAATTGCAAGGCACGTAGATGGGAAGTTGGTAGATGTTAGGGGATTTGTGTTGACGTTTGAGAGGTGAAGACATGACAACAGTTTACGACGTTCCAGCTGAGATGCTAATCCGTAAGGTTGCCGAAAGTCTTAAGGGTATGCAGGAGTTTAATCCACCAGAGTGGGCGAAGTTTGTGAAGACTGGTGTCCACAAGGAGAGATCTCCAGAGCAAGATGACTGGTGGTGGATGAGGGTTGCATCTATATTTAGGAAGGTTTACATAAATGGTCCAGTAGGAATTGAGAGGCTCAGGACAGCTTACGGAGGTAGGAAGAACAGGGGTGTTAAGCCCGAGAAGTTTAGGAAGGGAAGTGGATCAATAATAAGGAAGGCACTTCAACAGCTTGAATCTGCTGGCTTTGTCACAAAGACCAAGGAAGGCAGAGTAGTGACGCCAAAGGGTAGATCTTTCCTGGATAAGATTGCAGGTGAGATAAAGAGGGATATTCCAGAGCTTTCAAAGTATTGAGGGGTGATTTTATGGATGAGAGGGAGCTTGAGGAGATTAGAAGGAGGAGGTTGATGGAGTTACAGAGGATTAGGGAGGAGGAGATAAAGAGGGAGCAGATGAAACAACAGATTGAACTACAAAAGAAAGCAATACTCAGACAGATACTTGAGCCTGAGGCTAGGGAGAGGTTGGCTAGGGTTAAGCTTGCACATCCAGAGATAGCTGAGGCTGTAGAGAATCAACTCATACTACTTGCTCAGAGTGGCAAGATAAGGAACAGGATAAGTGACGATGTATTGGTTTCGATACTCAGACAGATATCTTCAAAGAGGAGGGAAACGAGGATAATTAGGAAGTGATAACATGGGTAAGAAGACTGTTGGTGTTAAGAGGAGGTTGGCGAGGTTTCTGAAGTCAAACAGGAGACCTCCAATTTGGGTTATGATGAAGACCAACAGGAGGTATGTTAGGAGTCCGAAGCAGAGGAATTGGAGGAGAAAGAGGTTGAAGGTATGAAGGTTGAGGTTGAGAGGATATACTCCATAAGGTTGAAGCACAAGCTGAAGAGGTATCCAAGGTGGCAGAGGTCAGTTAAGGCAGTCAGATACATTAGGAAGTTTCTAAGCAGGCACATGAAGGTTGATGAGGAGAATGTGAAGCTGGATCCAAGTATAAATCTAAAGATATGGGAGAGGGGAATTCAAAATCCACCATCTAAGATAAGGATAAGGGCTGTAAAGTTTGAGGATGGAGTTGTAGAGGCTGAACTGTATAGGAAGGAGTGATGCCTAGGTTGCTTGCTATCAAGGGTGTCCCACTGATTGGACTTTACATGAGGGTTACGGAGGAGTTCGCGGTGTTGGGTGTTGAGGATGAGAAGGCTAAGGATTACCTTGTAGAGGTTTTAGATGTGGATTTTATTGTGACTACGGTTATGGGTTCGGAGCTTGTTGGAGCTTTGGTATGTGGAAATTCAAACGGTATCGTTGTGAACTCCAAGTTATCTACAAAGGAGCTTGAGAGACTTGGTAGGGTTGCAGAAGTGAAGTTGATAGATTCAAACGTGACTTGCTTGGGAAACGTTGTGTGTGTAAACGATAGGGGTGCGATAGTTCATCCAGAGGTTGATTTTGATGAAACTTTGAGTGAATTCTTAGATGTGGAAACTGCAAAGGGGACAATTGGAGGTGTTAAGACTGTTGGAATGTCTGCGGTTGTTACAAATAAGGGTGGACTTCTAAATCCAAATGCAAGTGAGTGGGAGATTAGGAAGGTTGAGGATGTTATGAAGGTTGAGGTTGGGGTTGGGACTGTGAACTTTGGAGTTGAAATGGTTGGGACTGGACTTGTTGCAAACTCCAAGGGTTATATTGCTGGGAAGGATACGACTGGATTTGAGCTTGGTTTGATTGAGGAGGCTTTGGGGGTGATAGAATGAAGTTTGAGGTTGAGGGTGTTTTTAGAGTTGGGAGAGTTTGGCAGAGGTTTAGGAAGGTTGTTGAAGCTCAAAATGAGAGGTTTGCAGTTGAAAAGGTTTATTCACTCCTAGGTAGCAATCACAAGGTGAAGAGAAACTTGATTAGGATTGAGTCAGTTAGGAGGGGTGATGAGTTTGGGAAAGGATGAGGAGAGATATCTTATACTTCAACAACTTCAGAATGAGGCTGAGGCTATTCAGAGGAAGATTGTTGAGCTTGAGATTGTAGATTCTCAACTTGAGAAGACAATTGAGAGCTTGGAGTATTTCAAGAGCTTGGATGACGGTGTTGAAGCTTTAATGAATTTGGGTGGGGGAGTGTTTGCATACGTTGATGTTAAGAATGCTAAGAAGTTGCTAGTCGATGTTGGTGCTGGGGTTGTTGTTGAAAAGGATGTTGGAGATGCAATAGAATTTTTGAAGAAGAAGAGGAATGACATAAAGAAGAGTGTTACAAACCTTGAACAGGTTTTGCAACAGATTGCAGATAGGGCTAGGCAGATTCAGAAGGAGTTGGCTGAAAAGTCTGAAAAGGAGGAGAAGTGAATGTTCAAGTCACTTAAGGAGAAGTTATCTTCATTTAAGAGGAAGATTGACGAGAAGTTTAAATCAGAATCAAAATCTGAATCAAAGGTGAAGAAGGTTGGATTGAAGGATAAGATAGTTACACTCGTTAAGGATAGGGAGATAATTATCGATGAGAAGGGTGTGAGTGAGATACTTGAAGATCTTGAAATAATTTTGCTTGAGAGTGATGTTGCGTTTGAGGTTGTTGAGGAAATTTCAAGAAATCTTAGGGAGAAGCTTGTTGGGAGGAGGAGGAAGATTGGTGAAAAGTTGTCTGAAATTGTCATAAATGAACTTAAGTTTACGATATTGGATATACTTGAAAAGAATAAATTTGACTTTGACGAGTTTGTTGAATTGAAGTTGAAGGAGAAGAGACCAATAAACGTTGTTTTTGTTGGTGTGAATGGGACTGGAAAGACAACGACAATTGCAAAGGTTGCAAAGAGACTCATGGACTTTGGTTACTCAGTTGTATTGGCTGCTGGAGACACATTCAGGGCTGGTGCAATTGAGCAGTTAGAGGAGCATGGAAGACGTTTGGGTGTTAGGGTTGTGAAGCACAAGATGGGTGGAGATCCAGCTGCCGTTATATACGATGCGATAAGACATGCTGAGAGCAAGGGGATAGACTTTGTTCTATCTGACACAGCAGGTAGAATGCATACAAAGAAGAACCTTATAGATCAGCTTGCAAAGATAAAGAGGGTTACAAAGCCAGATCTAACGATATTTGTAGATGAGAGCATTGCAGGGAATGATGCGGTTGAGAGGGCTAGGATGTTTAACGAGGTAGTTGGAATTGATGGGACGATTTTAACAAAGATCGATGCGGATCCGAAGGGTGGGACAGCAATATCCATAAGCTATGTGACTGAGAAACCGATACTCTTCCTGGGAACTGGACAGAGGTATGAAGATTTAGTCAAGTTTGATTCAAACTGGCTGGTGGAGAGGATATTTGGAGGTATATGATAGGCTTGTTTTCACAGTAATTTAAGACTTCTTTTATAAATGACTTTGCTGTTAGGTTGTTTCTACGTATCCCGCATTATCAACTCATTTCTTAATATCTACAAGCTTTAACAATCATCTCATCTATAGCAATTAGCCTTTAGTGGAAATAAGTAGCCTTTCTTCAACATTCTTCACCCACTTATACAGCTGTATGTGAAACTGAATATAACTTATTAGATAATATCTTCCTTACCGCTGTATGTAAATAGCTATACCAAACATTCTTACCTCACTTGGTATCTCCTTTCCTCAGATACTAAAGTTTACGGGTGCCAAGATGTATGCATCATTTTACAGCAGCATGAAATCGTCTATAGGCAATTCGAAATCTTCTAATCTTTGATTTGAGTAATTTTCAACATTATAATATTTTTTAAATTTTAAAATCTCTTCTTTAATCTGAAGTCTCTTGAATTACTATAAACACAAGCCATCTCACTTCAAGCTCTTAAAGATTTCAACCAAATCTCCTATTGTTAACCTTTCCAAACTCTAAAATTTGAAAAATATCAAGATTTCTTACTTCTCAATCTCTCTTCTTTCCTAAATGTTCCTTTAAGCGTAGGCATGCTGAGGAGAGGAGGAGCACTACGTATGGGTATGCCACATCAAATTGATGGCGTAGCATTACAAACAAAGCAATCTCAAAAACATTCTTCAAAATTTCCAAACGTTCATATATTTTATGAACAAACATCTTTAAGATGTTTGAAACTAAGTCCAAAACTACATCCATCGGATGTAACTCCTTAAAAACCTTCTAATCCTTACACTTTCTCAAGCTTCTCTGCCAACTTATTAAAGATTCCTTCATGTCCCTTATACTTTCTCTTTAAGAATCCCTTTCATCTTCCTCACAATCTCGTTCCACTTCTCTCTAATTCTCTTCTTCATCTTACCCCTAAAAATGCTCAGAATCATGTATACAACATTTTCAATATCCTTTCAAATGTTAAAATCAAACTTCAGTATAGTTTATGTAATCCTTAACACCATCACTAGCTCTAAATTCCTCAAGATG
>QMZE01000042.1 GCA_003663025.1 Archaeoglobales archaeon | reverse complement strand
GGTTTTCGTCCCATGTATTCGTTTTGGAATTTTGGTTAAAAATCTTTTGTCTGATACTCTAATTGCGGATTGGTTATTAATAGACAGTTAAACGCTTCAATAAACCTATACCTAAGGATGTGGGGTCTTCCTCCTTCAATAAAGGTTTGGGAGGAAGTAATTCTCCCAATCCTAAGAAGGAGCGGGGTTACCCCGAAAGGGGACGAGACCGATGATTTACTCCCGATGAACCCTGAGGGAGTTGAGATTGATGCGTCCCAAGGCAGACATACGTCTATCAAAGACTATGTCCGCTGAACCCCGTGAACTTCTCTATCTTCTCGATGCAATCGAGTATATCCTTTATTATAGTTTCTCTTCATACGACTAAAGCCTCTTTAAGCACCAATTCCCTTATTTCCTTTCTCAAAGCACCTATCCTTATCAAATCTACCTTAATACGGAGAAGGTTTTCAAGATACCTCTCTAATTCTATAAACTTGAGCAAACCTGGGACTTCGTAAAATTCAACGAGAATATCAATGTCGCTAACTTCTTTCTGCTCTCCTCTTACGTAGGAACCAAAGATCGCTATTTCTTTTACTTTTACTTTTGCCTTAGTTCTTCCATGTGACTGCGGAGGATCGTTTTTATTTCTTTGAGTGTTTTCATGTTTTATAATAGATGTCATATTGTTTTTTGTCTATACTTGTTATCTCAGAAGTTTCATAAGAGGTTGAACAAAATGAGTTCATGAATCCCGGAAGTTTCCAAAATATAAACTTAATTATTCGGAGTTTTATTAATGTCTTTTCTTCTCTGTATCTCGCTTTCATTGACTTATCTTGGATACCTCAAAAAAGGAAAATCGTGGATAGTCTTTCACAATTTTTTATAGTTTTGTTAATCCTTGCCCTTATGGCCGTTCAATACTCATGGCAGTCAGTTCAAACAACTTTACGATCTTAATATTCTACCTAATATTTTTCATCTTGTTTTTCTTGCTATGGTATAAGTATCTAGGATTTAAATGTCTAAGAGAAGAAGAAATCAGTAAAATTAATGGAATAACCATATTTCTGTGTTACAAAAAAGGAGTTTACAATACATAATTTGATCCAATGAAAAAGAGGATTGGTATCACAAAGAGCTTATTTGATATTCTTTCAGAAGATGAAAGAAGAGCCGTTCTCTATCATGAGATTGGATACTCAAAAAACAAATTGTGGTATTGGATAATGGTATGTATGCGTGTATTGTGGTTTTCCTTTGCTTCCTCAGTTTTAACACTCGTTCTTTTAATTGTTCTTTCAGGTTACAACAGTGTTTCGAAAATTGCTTTGTCGGCTACGTTTCTCACGTTTTTACCAATGTATGCCGTTTTTGCCATGATTTCAAGCTGGATAAACGAGCATGGGCGACGTTTATGCTATAAAAGCCGTAGGATTTAAGCCAATTGCGATGGCACTTGTAAAGCTCCATGTTTATAACGATTTAATGAAATACGATACTTTTATTGCGAATATTGAATTTCGGATAATTTTAAATTGGTGGATATATCTACACTGATGGTTTTAAAAGCAATATTAAGACGAGTTTTTGCTTATATGAATCTCCAAACAGTTTTAAATCAGCCGTTGTCAGAAACACAGCCTTTTTAGAATTTAGGTTAGAAAAAAATTTAACACTTCTCTAAAAATATCTCAAAATAAATGGAAAACTCTTTTCCAACTTCCAGAGCTACTGCTAAACGGATTTAATTCTACATAATCCCAAGTCATCGGTATTGCCTGTCTCGTATAAACGTATGCTATTAACTCCTGCTACTTTCTCATCTTGAGAGAGTATCACATGAGATCATTAGCATATCTAAAACCAATCCCAAATAAGTCACAACAGCCTTCGCACACTCTTCATCATCCTTCTTTAACCATCTTACGATAAGCTTCCCTTACCTTACCACAAACGTAATCAGAGCCAATTTCTGCCTTGAGTTGAATAAATTTCCCCATTTTTTCATGCCATACGGTTGAATTCCAAAGCCTAAAGTTCCTCTTGGTGGTAAAGACTCATCAGGAATCGTCTCAATTCCCCACTTCTTCCTTAACTCTTCGACCTTCTTCTGCAAACACTCCTCAGCCTGCCTGTAAACCTCCAAAATCCTTCTCATTTGCAACCCAATAAACTTCCCCTTCTCTTTGGGATGATGCAGAACAACAGCAACCATCCTCTGTCCAGTTTTATCCTCTTGAAAGAGTCTTCTAACCCTGTTAGCATCAATCATCCCGCACACTGGACAAGTAGCCTTAGCACCCTTCACAGTCCCCTTAGATGGATCGAAATCCTTGGGCATAGGCTTGTAGCCGTCACAGTCTTGAACTTCACCTCCTTACCCTCAACGTAAGGATAAAGAGCGACCTTCTTCTTGTCCTTCCTCGCCACCTCATCAGAGGTATTTCAGCTCCACAGGCTGGATTCTGGTATGGTCTCATCGCCCAGATGTAGCCAACTGGTATGTATTCTTCTCCAGTCTCGCCGAAGTAACCCTTCCTCCCAGTTACGTCGTTAGGATAAAATCTGCCAATCTTCTTTTTAGCCTCTTCAAGCACCCACTCCCCCACTTCCTAACATCTTTAACGAGCCTTTTTTCATACTTCTGTGAATACTCCAAAACAGCCTTCAAAATCAAAACTGCAACTGGATTGTAGTCCGAAGCGTAAACTTCACAATCCAACCTCAAAGCTTCTAAAGGAATCGAGCCTCACCAGCAAATGGGTCTAATATACAGAAGTATGACCCATAGCCCTATATCCTCTCTAGCTATGTTGATGAATGTTGGATTAAGGGAGTTCTCCCACTTGCACGACTCTGCTATGAAGTTCTTAATCTTCTCAGCTTCTTCAATATCCTCAGATGTTGGAATCAGCTATGCATAGATTGTAGCTCTTGAGGATGCCAAAGGTCTTCTTGCCCACCAGATGTATAAAGTCGAAATGTTCTTCTCCCTCACAGACTAACCTCTTTAATGGGGAAAGTCTCCTCTATGAAAGCCCTTTTTATTGGAAAATCATTCATCGTCATCACCCAAGAACGAAATCTTAAATCCCTTCTTTTAACGGATTAAAGTCTTTATCAAACGTTAAAATTTCTGCATCTTCATCACTGCAAGCTATTAGAATATCCAAATCTGGAATATCCATACCTCTAAGCATCAGTTCCGCTTTCACGCTGGAGGCTCTTTTTACAACATCTAAATCGACTGGATATCGTTGATTATCATCTCCTTTGCATCACCATGCTTTTTTCAGACATAGTTAGCTCCTACAAGTAACTCGTAAACCGTGAGCATACTGACAATTACATCTTCGCATTCTTTTTTTCTCTCCTCTAAACCTTCTACAGCCTTTTTGTTATCTTTTTTAAGCTCGATTAGGAATGACATATCGAGTATGACCTTCAAAATCTCACCCTGAAATTCTTCCTTATTTCCTTAGATATTTTTTCCAATTCATCTTCATATCCCGTTTTCTCGGCAGATTCAATTAGCATATCAATTCTTTTCTCTACATTTCTTTTTATCAGCTCGTCTATAATAGCACTGAAGCTATTCTTTCCCTTAATCTTAACGAGCTTCTCGTAAACATCATCCGATATCGTTATAGTTTTCATGTTTCGTGTGTTGTAAATGGAATAAGTTGATCGGTATCGAAAGAAGTCGTGTCAACTTAAACCTCAGATGGTAATACATTATGAACAGTTTACGAAATAGATTCCAATTTACGACTGGCTTTTTACAGTTAATTGAGGCAAAAGAAAGACTCATTGTTTAAATGAAAACAGATTCAACCAAACTGCGCTTCCCGAAAGGTTTCGTGTTTGAATTTCAATCCAAGACTTTCCGGAGCTTTTTTCAGCCAGGGAGCTTTATCTATAACGAATTTATTCTCACAGAATTCTATTACCTCTTTCATAAAAGATCATGTAATTGCAGTGTAAACTCTCATCAGAATTAATTCATTCAACTCGCTGAAGACGTGGTAATCCTTTTTGTTTGCTTTAACGACAGTTTCTATTGCTATCAGATCTCTTTTCCTCTTTTCAGTCGAAATCGATAATTTCTCTTTAAACTTGCTGTATGAGAAATAGGATGAAATTCAGAGAGAATTTTAGCAGTCCTCCTAGTTCAAGAACTTTGAATGTATGCTATCCCAAGTATCCTTATCTCAGTCAGAACTCTTTTCCTCTCAAAGAGATTTAGCCCCTTATCAGCTCCTTCAGCTTCATCAAAAATTTGTCGAAAAATATCTTGGAAAGGTAATGTTTACGAGTCTAATTTGTTTTAGAAAAAGATTAAATACTAAGATTTTTGAGTCTTGTGGTGGGACTGAAAGATGCTTGGAAGGTGACGTTTCCAGCACTTCTCTTCTGCACATCTCTGGACTTCGTAGGTGGATACTTCTTAGGTAGTTACTTTAATAAACTCATGACAGATTATCCAATCCTACTTCTAGTTTTGCCAGGGTTGATGGGTTTGAGGGGTAACATATACGGTGCCTTATCATCAAAATTTACGACATCCCTCTTTTTGGGTGAGATGAGACCCAGTTTAAGGGAGGATAAGGTTTTTGAAGGACTAACACTGGGGACTTCCCTATCCCTAACATCTGTCATGATACTCTGGATCATTGGAATACTGAAGATAGGAAGGGGTGCATTTGAAGTCCTGGCAATACTGCTATCCTCAACAATCTTCGTTAGCATACTACTAAGCTATGCAACTGCAATAGTTTCAGTAGTCCCATTCAGGAAGGGTATAGATCCAGATGCAGTAGCATCACCCCTAGTAACATCCATATCCGACCTACTGACAATACCAGCATTAATTGCGTTTGTCATTCTTTTTGAGGTTGAAGGTTCATACTTTTACACTATCACAGTAGCTTTGATTCTAATTACGCTGATAATATCCCTAAGATTCAGATTTGATAGGAGGACATTTTTTGAACTCTCAGCTGTTTTGATTCTCTTTGCAATGGTGGAGGGTTTGTCGGGGAGTATATTTGAGAGCTACAGTAATTTTATATATAGGGCTTTCATTTTCAGCATACTCTACCCATCCATACTTGACAGCTTAGGTAACTACGGTTGTGTCGTAGGTTCAAAGACATCTACCAGACTACACTTAGGTGAGATAAAGAGATTCCTTGACTTTAGATCGATTAGAGATATTGCATCACTACTCTCAACATCCATACCACTGTCAGTATTCATGTATTCTTTGGGTTACTTTGTATCTATCAATCTAAACAGATACGTTGGATTTCAATACGAGTTCTTCCTACTCTATCCAATCTTTGTCCTACTCGTCATGATAACAAGCTACTCCCTAGCATTTATGTCTTATAGGATGGGATTGGATCCAGATAACGTAACGATACCAGCAATAACGACGCTTGCAGATCTGATTGGGACAATATTCACCGTTCTGATATCCACATGCTAAGGTTTTACGTATTTGGATGGGGTTGTAAATAAGTTTTTACCAACGTGCATAGGTATCTTAGCATTCTCAAGCCAAACATCCCTGAAGAATCTATCGTCAGCCCAAGCGTGAACAACCTTGGATAGGAATACTGAGTGTTCCTCAAGCTTAACCTCATCAAAAACCCTACACTCCAGATAACCCAAACAATCCCTTACGTGTGGTGTCCCTATCTTAACCCCATCCTCAAGCTCCAACCCAATCTTCCCAATCTTATCAACCCTCCTACCACTCAAAGTCCCAGCCTTCCAAATTGCATCAAGCCAATCTATCGACAGTATGTTCAAAGTGAACTCCTTAGATCTCTCTATTAGTTCGTAAGTGTAGTTCTCCCTATCAACAGCTATTGCAACCTTCTCCTCCTCAACTGGCATGTGCCAAGCCAACGTCATAGCATTAATCTTCCCATCTCCAGCAACCAAAATTAGGGCTGGTCTTGGATGTAGCAACCTGTAAACCTTCATGCAAATTCCAAATCGACAAGGATTTTTAAACTTGTGTTAACTTTGCTCATGGAAACTCTGATACTAACACACAAAGATGTTAGAGATACACTGAGGATGGATGAAACTATAAGGGTTGTTGAGAGGGCTTTTGAGCTGCATGGAAGGGGTTTGACACAGATGCCATCTAAGGTTTATCTCTGGTTTGAGAGTGGAGATCTAAGAGCAATGCCTGCGTACATGGAGAGGTGGGCTGGAATAAAGTGGGTCAACTCTCACCCAGATAATCCAAATCTTGGATTGCCAACTGTAATGGCTGTCATCATCTTGAACGATCCAAAGACAGGATATCCAATTGCAATAATGGATGCAACACACATAACAAACTTCAGGACTGGAGCAAGCAGTGCAGTTGCAAGTAAGTATCTTGCAAGGAAAGATAGTAGGATATTTGGATTTGTTGGATGTGGAAAGCAGTCTTATACACAGTTTCTTGCTTTGAAGGAGGTTTTTGATGTTGAGCTTGTGAAGGCATACGATTTGAATGAGAGGAATGCTGAGAGGTTTGTCAAGTTTTGTAGGGCTTGGGTTGATGCGAGGGTTGAGTGTGTTGAGGGGGTTTGCGATTGCGATATCTTAACAACTTCAACCCCATCGAGAAAACCAGTGATAATGTCTGAATGGGTGAGAGAGGGAACTCACATAAATGCAGTTGGGGCTGATGCTCCTGGAAAGCAGGAGTTGGATGAGAGTTTACTTCTAAAATCGAAGATTGTTGTTGACGATCTTGAACAGGCTGTTCATGGAGGTGAGATAAACGTTGCAATATCCAAGGGAATTTTAAAGCCTGAAGACATCTATGCAAGTTTGGGTGAGATTGTTGCTGGATTTAAGGTTGGAAGGGAAAGTTATGAAGAGATAACGATTTTTGATTCTACTGGATTGGCAATTCACGATGTTGCAGTTGCTGGTATTGTTTACGAAAGAGCTTTGAAGGATGGAAGGGGTTTGAGGTTGAATTTGGTGATGGCATGATGGAGGTTCTTGGTGTTGAGGTTTTGGAGGTTAAGGAGGGTTATGCAAGGGTTAAGGGTAGGGTTGATGAGAGATTTTTGAACGTTCATGGAACTGCACATGGATCCTTCATATTTGCACTTGCAGACTTTGCATTTGAGTTGGCAGTAAACTACGATTCCCCAAGGATTGCATTGAATGTTAACATAAACTTCATAAAGCCTGCTTTTGCTGGAGATGAGTTGATTGCTGAAGCTAGGATTGAAGGTGGTGGGAGGAGGGTGAAGTTCTGCCTATTGAAAGTTTACAGGGGTGATGAGTTGATTGCTGAAGCTACAGCTGTCTCTTATGGTAGGTCTTAAGTTTGTTCAAAAGAATTGTAAAATTATCTTGATGAGGTGAGGGGTTATGGGATTCGATGAGATTCGAGAAGTTGGCAGAGCTTTTTGACCGCTATGAAAGGAAGTATGGTGAAACGTGGATGAGATAACTTGGATGCTCTTGAACTGGTTCGAGGAAGCAACAGAGCTAATAGAATCTATGAGTGTAGAATACTCAAAAAATACTCAAATGGGTATATAACTTTTGAGTGCAATGGGGAAGTATGGACATGTGACCTAATCTATGGTTTTTTCAAGGGAAGTTGGCAGAGCTTATTAAACGCTTTAAGAAGAAAGATGAAGTAGGCTCTATTAAAAATTTACCTCAATGTGTTCTGTTAACTTATTGTTGGTGGGATGAAAAATAATTTGAACTTATGCGTTTGCTTCATCTGAAATAAATCTTGTCAACTTAGTTTGATGAT
>QMZE01000041.1 GCA_003663025.1 Archaeoglobales archaeon | reverse complement strand
ATGAAGCTTTCTACGACGCAATAAGAAAACTGGTTGCCAAATACAGCATGAAAAAGGCATACTTGTTGCAATATAAAAGATACAGAAAAGCAAGAAAGCTTTCTGAATATTTTAACGAAAACATAGAAATATTGAAAAATATTTATGAGAAAGAAGGATTCAGTCAAGATTTTCTTATACTTGCTCACGAAATAGAAAACAGAATTGATAAGGAGTGAAAAAAATGTGGTGGATTGAATTGATTAATCAGTTATCAGAGGAAGAGCAGGAAATTCTAATTCGGATTTCTAAGTTATACAGGATTTCTATTGAAGATATCCTTTTAAGCTATTTGCGGGCGATGGTGGAGAGCCATCGTCCGTTTTTTCTTAAAGAAGAAAATAAGGAAGGAGGTGAGTGAAAGTGTTATTAAAAGAATTTAAGATGACAAAATTAATTATAAACGGTCAAGAATTTTATTGTGATCATGTAGTAGAAGTTATCCCCCCAAGCGACATTAGTCCATGGTGGCAGATTGTTTTTGACAACGGTGATCAAATCTGGACAAGTGGCAATGTCGTTATCAGATTAGAGAAAAGAGAAAAATAAAGAGACAAGACAACACCTCCCCCCGATGCCCATGTGGGTGTCGGGGGTTTTTTTTGGGGTTGACAAAACGAGTTTTTTTGTGGTATGCAAGAAGTGTGCCAATTAGGAGAGAAAAATTACATTATATGGACACAGTCTTAATCACAAGAAGAAACTATTTCATTGGTACTTACTTAGCTTTGCAGAAGCGCAGAAAAAAAAATAAAAAATGAGTGAGTTTAGAGAAATAGAAATTTCAAAAATTATTCCCCCCGAAGCGCCAGCTAGATTAGATCCAGAAGGCGCAGAAATAGAAAGTCTCGCTGAATCAATAAGGAGTGTCGGTTTAATAAACCCTATCACCGTAAGACCAAAAAATTCAAAATATGAAATAATTGCCGGGCATCGTCGTTATCTAGCATGTAAAAAAATAGGTCTTCAAAAAATTCCTTGCATTATCACACAAGATGACGAGAAGACAGCAGCAGAGAAAATGCTAGCTGAAAACTTAGCACGACACGACCTGACACCTGTCGAGGAAGCGGCGTTTTTCAAGGATTGTATCGAGCAATTAGGACACACCCCTAAGTCTCTTGGAGAGCTTATAGGAAAATCAAGAGATTATGTTATAAGAAGGCTAAGAATCTTAGATTTCCCAGCCGACTTACAGAAGGCACTTCATGAAAAGACAATTTCTCTTGCAGTTGCAGAAGAATTAGCCAGAGTAGATGATCCTGAAACACGTGCAAGATACTTAATGTCAGCAATAGAAAGTCAATCTAGTGCGAAAGTCGTCAAATCGTGGGTGGATATGTGGGAGGAGGCAAGGAGGCATGGGTTGGAAACTGAAAATCTAGACTATGGAATACTTACACCTGTTAAAAAGGATCCTATAAGAATCACTTGTCAAATTTGCGGAAAGATGCATCTCCCAAACAATGTGGTTTCGGTTATTATGTGTAGGGAGTGCATTGCCGCAATAAATGCAGTATTAAGGGAATTGGAGAAACAAAATGGACGGGATACTGGCGATGCTCATGGTGGCGGTAGTGGTGGAAATGTTTAGATTGGAAAGTAGATTAGGGAAGTTAGAACAAAAGATTACAATTATTTGTAATATACTTAGGTTGCAGGGGAATCAAAATGAGGGAAGAAGATAGAATAAAAGTTGAAAGATTGCGACTCATTGCGGAGTCGCAGGGGTGGAGATTAGTTGAAACAAAGGTTGATGGAGAAAAGATAACTGTTTGTTTTACATATATAAAAATAAAAGAAAAGGAGGAGTAACATGCCAGCAATTCGTAGCATCACAAAAATAGCGGACAAGTGGAGTACTGTTACATCTGCTAGAGGTCCACAGTATGAGGAAGGAGTAAGGGACCCAAAGAAATCTTGGTCTGAGGAAGCTAAGAAAGCTAATGACACATACGTGAAAGCTGTCACAATGGCAGCACAACAGGGAAGGTATGCGGCAGGTGTAGAGAAAGCGGGCGATCGTAAGTGGCAGGAGCGCGCAATTAAAGTTGGTCCCGGACGGTTTGCGGAAGGTGTACTTATTTCGAAAGATGAGTATGCAAAAGGGTTTGGGCCGTTTGCCGAGGAGATTGCGGCTATTGAATTGCCAAAGAAGGCACCGAAAGGCTCTAGAGAAAATCTTGAAAGAGTTTGGGCTATTGCTAGTAGATTGCATGAGAAGAAATTGGCTTTGCTTGGTACTAAGTAATTAGAAGGAGGTAAAAAATGGCACTAAAAGAACCATTCATGGTTAAGTGCGTCATAGGAAATACTGATTTAGAGCTTTCGGCGGATAGTGGGGAGAGTTTCCTCATTAAAGATATTCAGATTTATAATCCTGCATCGAATTATATTACTTGCACGATTGACAAGGTAACGGTAGGTTATTTTCGGGTGAAGGGCACATTAGGGAGTCATTTGCCATTTCTTAATGCTAGATCGGAACATTCCCATGATTGGAAGACTAGTACAACGGCGGCGGGTGATCAGACAAGTTTCGTTGGCTTAAATAATGCAGGTGGGACAGAGATAGCTAGCAAAATGATTGGTGGGTTGTCGGCGGATACGCTTTATAGACGGGTAAATCAGCTTGCCAAGTCAAGTATGCAAGGAATGAAGACAATATTAGGATTGCTAGCTGAAAAAGGTATTTTTAAGGGATATCCAGTTGCGACTGGTCAAACCTTCAAAATCACAGGCGCAAAACAAAGCGGTGCTATTCAGCTTGTGGTCTATGAAATTCATGAGGAGGGAGACATTACGCCAGATATGCCGAATGGCACAGAGGCAAAGGAATACTTTTTTATGAATTATGGGAATTGTGGAGGTAATGTAAATGCGGATGGAGATACTCTTTATAATACTCCTAAGTCTCCTGCTCAGTTTCCCGACTTTCCTTTTGGGAAGGTCGTGGATCCGAAGAAGGAGATTACCATACACGGAATATGTGCCTCGGATTTTGCGCCCAAAGAGAATGACGGAACGAATTATTGCTATACAAAATACTTAAAATTCATAAGGGGCAGGAAGACTTTATTTGACGAGGATATGAATGGATTATTGCTTTATGCGCCATTCAGTACCGCATACGGGAATATGGATATGGTAGGTGAAGGGCAGTCAATCATAGGGAATTATAGCGATGTAGATATGAAAATGCCGTTGTTCTTCCCAACACCCTTGGTTTATGGACCCGGCGAGGAATTGAATATCTATCTCACGACAGTGAAGGGTGGAAATGGGCAGAATATTGCGATTGATGAGCATGAAATTGCGTTGATTGAGACAGTGAAAATACTAGAAGAATAGGAGGGGAAAATGGTATTTTTTAAATATTTCTCTGTTTCCGGGCAGGCGAATAAAGAGAAATTGGATGACGGTTTACAAAGTACAGCGGCGGAGAAGAAGCGGTTAATTTCGGTGCTGATACAGGTTGACGGCTATGCGAACAACAAAATCGTTGGATATCACGAAACTACGAAAGTGTTTGAGATACCAGATAGTTTGATTGATACACCCGCAAACACAGGCAGTACAAATCAGCAGTATTCGTTTAATCGACTAAATGAAATTCCTGTTGGGATTGATATGCCTGTGGGCACTACTTTTAAAGTTGGGATTGTGTGTGGGGCGACGGCGAAAAATATTACTGGTGCCTATATGTACGAAGTAATTGAGTAAAGGAGATTTTGAAATGATAAAGGAGCTTCTTCCTGCAGAAGTACTGTATTTTGACCCAAATAGGAGGACCAGACGCAGTTATAAAGCGAAGGATTTTAGGTATCTTATTCGGAGTGTTGAAGAGAGAAGACTTGTTCAGATTATTCATAACAAAGAAGAGTTATATGATTTTCAAGATTTGCTAGATAAGACTTTGCAGCTTTTTGTGGATAATATCATTCGCAGAGTTCAAGCGATACTTATCGCGAAATCGAGGGCGGATTTTAAGACATTGGGATGCACGGAGGATGGGTCATTATGGGTTAGTTGGGGAAGGACGGCGTTGGATGCGGTTGGGGTGTTTGAAGGGAATGCGCCGGATGATTATACAACATTAGAATTTACGCAAGTGCCCGATATTGTGGATATTTGGATTTATGACAATACGGCTTTATTGAAGTTTCAGACGGAAGCGGCTAGTTCATTTGCAAATCTTGAGTTGGAAATGTGGGATAAGTCGTTTTATTCGATACCAGTACGTATTAAAAAAATTCAGATAAAGAATAAAACAGCTGGAAGTGTAGCTAGGTACAAAATCCTTGGCTGGAGAAAGTCTTGAGGGGTTTCTTTGGGAGTCCCACGGCGGCTTTTGCGCAAGCTAGTTCACGGACGCCCGGGTCGCAGGCGAGGTTTGCGAAAGAAAAGGCACTTTTTGCTATTTGTACGCAGAATCAACCAGAAACTTATATATTTTTATTCCTAGAAGACTTTACAATAAAGCACGCGACAAATACGAGTTTTGGAACAATCAATCGCGATGCGAAGTTTTCGCCGGATGGGCAGTATTTGGCGGTTGGAGTGGGTACTTCGCCGGATTTGTATATGTTTAAGTGGGATGGAAGTTCCCTCGCACTTGTGGCGCAGTTTAATACAACAAAGCAGGTTAGGCGGTTGGCGTGGAATCCGGATGGGACGAGGTTTGCGGTAATTTTTGAGTGGGATAATTATGTTAGGGTTTATTCGTGGGATGGGAGTCAAATTAGTTTTGTTACTTCGTATGAATTGCCCGGAGAGCCACATGCGGTACATTGGTCGAGGTGTGGAGGGTATATTGCGGTTGGGCATGAGGGAAGTACGAATTTGACTGTTTTACAGTATCAAGATGACGCGTGGGGATTTGTGGCGCATGTGGCGTGTTCGGGAGTTGTTTATTCAACGTTTGCTATGAAAAATGCGGCAGGGTTTGTAGTTGGAACAGATACAGCGCCGGAACTTGAAATTTATAAGTTTATAGAAGGTATGCTTACACGAGTTGCTTATTATGAGCATGGAGGAGAAATTTATTGTTTAGATATGAATGATGATGAAAATCTTATTCTTGTTTCGTCTTATGCTGGTAACAAATTAGCGATGTATTCGTGGGATGGGACAAATTTAGACCTTCTTGCTAAGCCAGATCCAGAGTATGGGACTGCTTCGTCATGTTTTTCGCCGGACGAGCAGTATATAGCGAGTGCAAAAGAAGGCGAATTAAGAGTGTTTAGGTGGGATGGGAGTCAGTTTCATTATATTGAGCAGGCGCATATTTACACAAAAAATCGAGCCAAGTACATAGATGTTTCGAGTGTTGTTTGAGATATGCCGCATTATGAATTAGGTCCTCAATATCCAGTTACGTTTTCTAGAAAACCGCCGCAGATGCTTGTTTCGGATTTTCCCACGTGGGATAAGTGGAGACGTCAAAATATGGCGTTTTGGGAGTATTTTCTCTTTAACGTAGCATTAACGATGCGGGAGTTTCCGCCGAATTTAACACAAGAGCAGTTAAAGAGTGCGACGTATGTGTTAGGAAAGAGAATTGATGTTGTTGCTGTAAGAAAAGACTTGGTGTGGCTTATTGAAGTGACGGATAGGGCTATGTTAAGGAGTGTGGGGCAGGCGGTGGCTTATAAAGAAATGTGGAGTGTTTTGAAGCCATTGCCGCAGAAATTTGAGGCAGTTATTTTGTGTAATTTTACCGATGATGACATACGTTTTGTGTGTAGCAAGCAAAATATACGTCTTATAGAAATCTCGCCTTTATAAATGCCTCCGCAAGATTACATTAACGATAGAAATCAGTGGTACACTTTCTCTGACGCTCAGCCAAGTGAGCGTCAAGATGATTTTGACAGATGGCTTGAAGAAGAAATTTTTCCGTATGTGAATGTTGAAGATGAAAGTTTAGATATGAGTCAATTGCGGAGTGAGGAGTACGGGAAAAGGCTTGATTGGTGGGAGGAGATTGCGCAGGATTGGTTATCAATTGCAAGAGATACTTTTTGGTTTACGCCGTGGGATGAGTTGCCACCGGAGGAGAGACGGAAACGGATGGAAGACTGGAAAAGGCAGGCGATGGAGTCGCATGTGCCCGAGTGGGCACGTGACTTACAAAAATGGGTTACGACGCTTGACGATATAGAAGATATACTTTCAAGTGCGGCGTGGGCGAGTAGATTTCTTGCGTTTTTGTTTCCTTCCTTGGCGCCGGTTTTGATGCCACTTTCGGGGGCGTTAGACCTAGCAGGAGACCTTATCGATATACCAAAAGACCTTTTGGCACTTCCTTTAGGTCCAACGGCACTAAAGAAGACGATGGAGGATTTGGGGAAGCTTTTACATCCCAAGCGGTTTTTGAAAGACTTGCTTAAAAAGAAAGTGCCTAAGTCATTGCGCGAAGCGCTGCCAAGCTTAGGAGAGCTGCTTGAGATTGGGCAAGCCGCTCATACCCTTACAGGACGGGGGCTTAGTCTTGGTCCGCTTATGGGACATTTGTCAAACATGTGGTTTGGGGCGTTGGAGTCGTTAGGGATTACTCATCCGCAACATCCCCATTCCGAGCCGCCACATCATAGTTTTTTGAAGCCAGACAGGCATGGCATGCCGTTAAAATTCAAGTTGCGTGAGGTAGAGCATGAGACAGGAAGGACGGGGTACCGGAAGCTTCAGTATATTCAAATCCCCATGTCGGGACCGAGGGAAGGAAGATTCAAAAGAATTGACTTGGGGATTGAAGGGATTTTTAGGCAGCCTAGTCCGATGGAGTTTTGGGCTTTGCGGACTTGGATGAATGCGTATAATGTTTTTGCGCATCCGGGAGGTTTTGAGGAGCACGTCCTTTTTAAAGCATTATTAACACACACAATCACATTGCCGTGGGCGTGGCGGTTTTTGGCGGATAATGAGTGGTGGAAGGTTTTAAGTGTCATAGGGAAGGAAAAGCTTATTCCGATGAGTCCGGCGCCAAGTTTTGGTACGGAATATCTCCGTCACCGTGGCTATGATCCTTATCAGCCGCTATATCCGATGACGCGCGGCGGCGACGTAGATATTACGTATGATGAATTGATTGTAAGAAACTCTGAATTTGTCAGCTACCGGATTTGGAATATGATTCAGCGGCATAAAGGGACAAAACAGTCTGCTTTTGTGCAGCAGTGCGTTTTACTTATTTCGAATTTTTATGCACATGCCTTAAATACAGATCCGTTAGAATTTGTCCGTGTTGATACTGTACCGGCGACCGGGGCGAAATACGAAGTTTACCGGAAAAAGACCGTTTTGGAGACAAAAGACCCGTACCCCGTGCATGCGCTCAAGCGGCTTGGGCAGTGGGGATTTAGGATACCGGAGGATTCCCCAAACGTCGCTTGGAAGGGATTTATTGCCGACCATGCGGCTTTTATAAAGGCGCATGGGACTTATCCCAAAATTGCCGAAATGACGGAAATGCTTTTCAAGCATTTTCCGCGCATTATTTGGCGCGGGGAAGAATATACTTCTCTAGAGCAATTTCTTCATAGAAATACTTGGCTTGTTAGGACGCCGTCGTCGGCTTCCCTAATTTAACCTAGCCGACGCTGTCCCCCCCGCACCCCTTATTACCCTCAAAATCGGGCGCAAGCGCCCTATTTTTCATAAAAAAAGCCTCAAAAAGCAAGAAAAAGTGCCTTTTCGCGCCTGCGACGGTCGCCGCCGCCGCTCTTATATATATATATATGCGCAATTTTGCCGCCCCTCGGTTTGGCGCTTTACAGCAAGCCGCAAACCCTCGCGTAGATGGGGGCTAGGGCGTCGCT
>QMZE01000040.1 GCA_003663025.1 Archaeoglobales archaeon | reverse complement strand
GACTATACGTATACCCTCTATGACACTGCTGAGTTCGGGACTACGGCTGGCGTGACCCATACCCTCTTTCAGGTGAGGGAGGGAGCCGACAGCACACACGTGGCCCACTTCACCAATATGCGTGGCCCTGGTGCTCTGTCTAGTGAAGAGAGGTTCGTTATCGAGAAGATAGAGGTCTTCCCCGACCCCGACTTTTCGGTTGACGACCTCCAAGCTATGTGGAAGGATAGCTACCTGGAGGTCAAGGGTGCCGATAAGTCGGTGCTCAAAGTTCCCCTGGCCCTGTGTGCTGCTGCTGTCGGGTTTATGGGACACTATACCCAGGCGTCGGCGGCGGATGAATGCCTGGCCTCACTGAAAGGTGAGGGTTACAAGCTCCCCATCCCTATCGAGATACCTGGGGCTACAAGCTTCGCTGTCGAGGTTTACCAGGGGACGGCCCTTTCGGCGGCCAATAAGAGCGTCAAGGTTTGCTTGACCGGGACGTTGACGATGCCGTAGTCCATAACGGAGGTGTAAAATGCCCGAACGTCCTTACCTTTGGGTTGAATCCGTTGACCTTGCCGCTAACGGACGTGGGACGGTTATGTTTGCGCAAGACGCAAACGAGGAGTTCCACGTCAATCGAATCTGGTTTGAATCTACCGGCGCTTTCGCTATCGAGTCAATCAGGGATGGGACGGGACAATACTATACTAATGCCAGTCCTGATACCCCCATCCCTTCTACAATGCTAGACCTCCCTCAGACTACAAACGGCGGTATTGGCAAGATGCCCATTGAGCTTACCATCCTCCCCGCTGTGGCCCTTTACATAGACCTTGTGGACACTTCGGGGAGCGCCAATACCGTCAAAGTTGTTTTGGAGGGACGCAAAGCGCCCGTGTAGGTGAAGGCTTATGGTTGATAATCCCCTAACTTCCGCTGCTAGAGAGCGTCTAAGACGCCTTGGCGCTGGTATTGACCAGTCTATCGAAAGCGCGGACTTTGCCAATATTGACCTGCCCCTTTCCCCCTTTACCACACGGCTTTTGACCTCAAGCCGTGTGGTGCAATCTATTGCTAGGTTATACGGTTGGCAATCGGCGGCAAAACAATGGCGTGCTCTTAAAATTGACGCTGAGGGAAGGCTACACGTAACGCCTTCTAAGGTAACACAATCCACGGCCACCATTGCTCAGGTGGTGGTGACGGATTCGGCCAGCAAGATTATAGAGGCCAATAGTGATAGAGTAAAGCTTAAGATAAAGAATGTTGGGGCGGAAGACTGCTATATTGGCACAAGTTCGGCGGTTACCACTACTAGCGGCTGGTTGCTAGAGCCAGGCGACGAGTTTGAGGTAGAATACTATACGGGTGCTTTCTATGCTCTAACGGCCACAGGATATACCCGTATAGCATACTATGAGGTATAAGGAGGGAGACAATGCTACTGCTTTTTCAGAAGCTGTCTTTTGCTGATACCACTTCCCATAACACCACAAGCGGGGACTGGCAAGATGCCTATACCTTTACCTTTGAAGCGCCACGTGATTGCGTTGCTATCATTTTAGCGGCGGCAAACGGGTTTGGAAGTGGTAGCAATCCCTATGGTTATGCCCGTTTGAATCTTGATGGGAGTGTGATAACAGAAGAGCGCTATTATAGGGCGGTTGCCGGGACAGATAGTGACGCTTTCACGTTGTTCAGCTTTCAGACGGCCTTAGCTGCTGGTAGTCACACTCTTAAAATGCAGTATAGAGCCGCTGGCGACGGTTCGACCGTCTATATTGACGATTGTAAAATCGAGATACTGCTAATCTATCAATAAGGGAGGTATAACAATGTCAAAGTTTTGGGAGCTATTCGAGAAGTCAATCATCGTGCAAGGCTCTGTAACCTTTATCGTGGTGGCCACAGCTTGTTACCTCTTTGTTACCACAGGCGATATACCAGAGGCCCTTTCTCAAATCCTGGGGCTTATCTTAGGTTTTTGGTTTGGGACGTATACTCAAAAGCAAATTCAGGGGGAGGGATAAATGGAGATTTTAACGGAAGCCGATAAGAAGGCCATCCTTGAGGCGGCCAAAGACCTTGAGGCTTTGGAGAAAGAGATTGCCAGAGCCAAGCGTGCTGGTATTGACGTTGCGGCGGAGGAGGAGAGACTAAAAGCTTTAAAAGCTCAGATAGAAGGGTTGAGGAGAGTATATATCGGGGCGGCACGATGATCTACCACCTCCTCCTCCCCATCGCTATCCCTTCTTTCATTGCCAGGTAGACCTTTTTCTACCTGGCAATGTTTTCCCAGGAGGTAGAAATGCAGGAGATAAATCAACAGCTTGACCTTCTCGATATGAGGATAAGTGGTATTGAGGATTCCATCCGTGAAAATATAGCGGCTGGATTCGGATGGATAACTGACCCTATTGAGCGTATTATCGAGAAGCTGAAAGGTGCACTGACAGACTGGTTTAATCGAATCAAGGATAAAATCAAGGATATCTTTAACAAGGTGCTAGACGGTATTAAATGGAGATTATCCTCAATCCGTGAGGCAATCAAGGATATCCCCGCTAAGCTCAAAGAGAAGTTTAAAGAGCTTTTTGAGCAACTAGGTGACACTATTGCCGATAAGATTGCCAAAGTCAAGGAAAAGCTAGGTGACCTAGTTAGTGCTGTTAGCAATGCTGTTGGTGCTGTTGCCGACAAGATAGAATCCGTGATAGGCGACAAGTTAGGCTCGATTGTTAGCAAGTTGGGGGAAGTTGCCGACAAGATAGCTGGTAAAATCGGGGAAAAAGTCGGGGAGCTAATAAGTAAAATCGGAAGCGTTGTCGGCGAATTAAAAGAGAAGTTGAAGGATGTTTTATCTAGCATAGGTGAAAAGGTCAAAGGTGCTATCGAGGCGGTTAAGGATAAAATTGGCGATAGCATACGTGGCCTAAAGGATAAGATAGGCGAAACTGTTAGCGCTTTGTCCACCAAAATCCGTGAAGGTATTGACCGCGTAAAGGATAAAATCGGCGATGTGGTGGAAAAGTTAAGAACAACTCTTTCCTCCATTTGGGACAAAGCTAAAGCAACCTGGGAGGCGGTTAGCGAAAAGGTCAAAGAGGCAATTCGCAAAGCTATCGAGGCTCTGAAAGAGAAGATTAGGGAGCTAGGGGAGCAGTTTTTGGCCTTTCTGAGGGAGATTAGAGAAGAATTAGAGCAAAGGGCTTTGCTTCCCATTGAGCAAGGCGTTGAAGAGGCCCGAACACTTCTGAACAACAAGCTAGCTGTTATCACTGCTGCAATGAAAGGGGAGATTAGGGACTGGGATACCTTTGTTGACCAGCTAGCCGACCCCCCTGCTGTTTTAGGTGTTATAGGTGGCCTCATTCTGACCCTGATTCTAGGCCCTGCTGTTGGCCTAGCGGCCTCCACTGTTGCCGCTGTTGCCCTAGAGCATCCTAGGCATCTTCTGATGGAGAAGCTACGGCCTACCCTGCTTCCCGTTGACGAAGCTATCAGAGCATACTTTCGTGGGGAGATTAGCGAAGCTACTTTGAGGGAGGAGTTGGCCTTAAGCGGTTATCACAATTGGAAAATTGACAGCTTGATTGAGACAATGCGCGCCTTGCCCGACCTGGGGACGGTTAGAGAAGCATACCTCAGGGGAGCGATATCGGAAGCTGAACACGATAAGATTCTGGCCCAATACGGGTTTAAACCTGAGCATATAAAGCTTATTAAAGCCAATTATGAAGTGATACCTCCCATAAGTGACCTAATCTCGATGGCTGTTAGGGAAGCTTTTACCCCTGAGATAGTTGAACGCTATAAAATGCAGGAGGGCTTCCCGACCGATATCCTTCCCTGGGCTGCTAAGCGGGGACTGTCTGAGGAATGGTGCCGCAGGTATTGGAGTGCACACTGGCGGCTTCCCTCTACTACGGAAGCGTTTGAGATGTATCATCGGACAGTTGACCGTGAAGGCCATACCGTGATTGACGATGAAGAGCTTGACACACTGCTTAGGGCGTTAGATATTATGCCCTACTGGAGGGAGAAGCTTAAACTCATTGCCTATCGGCCCTATACGCGCGTTGACGTTAGGCGAATGTATGAGCTAGGTGTTTTGGACGAAAGAGGCGTATATCTGGCCTATCGTGACCTGGGATATGACCACGAAAAAGCCACTAAGATGACCGAATTCACGGTTGCCTATGCTGCTGAGGATGAACGCGAATTCGTGAAAAGCGATATCCTGGGAGCGTATAAAGATGGCATAATCACAAGGGACGAAGCGAAAACACTTCTTAAGGCAAGCCGATATAGTGAATCATACGCTGAGCTTCTACTTGACCGCATAGACTTTAAGAAGTTACAGGAAAGACAAAAAGCAGAGATTAGAGCAATCAGACAGAGGTTCGTTAACCGTATAATTGACCTTTCCCAGGCGACTTCCGAATTAGGAAAGCTAGGGCTACCTGCTAATCAAATTCAGGAGCTGGTAAACGAATGGACAAGGGAAAGGGAGCAAAAGGTTGCCCGACCTAGCATTAGCGATATTACTAAGTTTTACCTGGAGGATATAGCTACTGAGGCGGATGTTAGGGAAGTTCTAGCAGGGCGGCGATATGAGCAAAAGTATATCGAGTGGTATATAAAGCACTTAAACCGTTTGAAGTTGGAAAAGGCTAAAGAGGCGGAAGCGAAAGCCAGGGAGGAAAAGGAGCGTATAGAGCGCAAACGGCGCAAAACGGCCTATGAGATAGAGAAAGCTAAGCTGGATGTAGAGATACAAGCGCGTAAGGCTCGAATTGCAGAGCTTAGGGTTGCCCTTGACCAAGCTATACCTGTCGAAAAGCGTAGGGAGATTGAGCAAGCGATTAGTGAGCTTGAGATAAAGCGGCGCGCCTTGAGAGAGGAAAGGGAAACGCTTGAGAGGGATATCAGAACACTTGAGCTAGCGCTTGCTGAAAAGATATCCCCTCGTGAACGCGAAAGGTTGGAGGCTATCGTTAGGGAAGCTGAAACAAAGATTGTTGAGATAAAGACCGATATAGCTAATGAAAAGGTCCTACTGCAACAACTCAAATATGCCTTCTCAGTTGAAACAATACCAGAGCGCAAAGCTGAGTTGCAAAAGCTAATTGGTGAATTGGAGGTTAGCATAAAACAGAAAGAGGCCAATATCAGGAAAGAGGAGGAGCGCAAGACTAAAGCGCTAATGGAGCTTAGGGCAAAGATAAGCGATGAAGAGCGTTATCGGTTGGAGCATAGAATTGAGGCCACACGTGTATTGATTGAGGAAAAGGATATCGAGATAAGGCGGATTGAGGCCCAAATTGCGGAGCTTAAAGCTCAATTAGGGAGACTTATCCCTGAGGCGGAGATTGAGTCAATCAGGGCGGAGATTGAGAGGATAAAGGCGGAGATTGCCAATTTGGAGCTAAAGAAAAAAGAGCTAAAATTGGAGGTGATTTAAATGCCAGACCTGAGGGATATCCTCAAAAAGCGCATTGAGAACATAAAGAAGGCTATCGAAAAGGCCAAAGAGGAAGGCCAAAAGACCAAAAGCTAGCGGCGCGTTTCCCTCCCCTCAGACGGAAGGGCTTGACCCTTCCGTCTTTTTCTATTATGCCATAACGGAAATTGCGCTTTAGAGCTTTCACTTCCCGAATGGTATAGTATTCTTCTTTCCCAAAACGTGCCATTATGCCGCGAATCGAGGGAAAAATCTCCTGTAAAAAGATACCAGGGGCAATTTGGACAGCTTTCGAGCGAATCCCCTTCCGTTTGACCTTATGTCCAAAGACATAATCCTTCCGACCGTAAACGATTAGGCGGTTGGCCCTATCCTCTACTTTCAACTTTCCTAAATCAGTAGGGGAGATTAAATGAAGCAGGTTTTGATATCCTTGTTCGTTTACAATTAGGCTATCGGTATCACAATAGAACACGTTTTCCCGACCTGCTAGGTTGATTAACTCCCACAAATACATTCTGGCATAAGCCGTTATGTGTGCTGCTATTGCAGGAAAGGCGTTGAATCCTTCCCCTACAACTTGACGGACATAGGCCACGCGGCCTATCTTGTAAATGTAAAACTTCTCTAGTGTATGTGAATCAATATGTGTTTCAACAGCAAAGTATTCTTTAGGGAGGTGACCAAATTCTTTCATTTCGGTGGCGTATTGTCCAAATTTACCATACAGGGAATTGAGAAAGAGTTTACAAAGTTGCCTTAAGAGACGGTTACCTTCTTTATCGTATTGCTGTTTTAAGCGGTAGAAAAACTGGACATAATCCTTAAACAGAAAAGCTTGACGATAGTATGCCAATTGGTAAATCTCAGCAATATAACCGTGCTCTAAGGCATATTTAAGTTCAGGTGTTGTCAAGGTGGTGGTGAAAGAGCCAACAGGATAACAAAGGTGATTGTCCAGAAGATAGGGAAAGCAATCGTCCTTTGTATTTAATTCGACCTTAGCAATAACAGCATAGCGCTGTAACAACTTTTCCAATTTATCAATACCTACATTATAGAGTGAGCCGGCGTAATCACAGGGCATTTGATACATATACATCACGTAGGGATACATAGAATTAACGTCAAGCTTATAGAAGGTTTGACCTTCATACCGGCCTAGGCGAAAACATCTTACCATACCTCCGTGATAGGCTTCCCTTTCCAAGGCCAAAGCGCTATCATCGTTGTGGATCCAGATGGTAACAGGCATAAAGCGGTGACGATATGCGTTGAATGCCTGAGTTGCTACCGTTTTTCCGAAAGCTCCTAAATCATTCTCCAAAAGAAACTTATACCACCACTCCCAAAGGGTGACCATAATTTCAACATCGCGTTTGCAATACTCCCTGAGATACCTATCGCTGGCCTTAGCAAAGTCAATCTCTAGTTTGGGAAGGTTCATCAACTTGCCCCACTTTTGGAGCTGTCCTTTGAAAAGGTTTAGGTTATCTAACACCACAATCCTTGTCTCATAACGGCGACCTCGATAGTTTTCTTTCCCTTTTCCTTTTTCCCTCCATCGCTGAAAGGTCAAAGTGGGTTTGCCAAACTCGATAATTGTTGTAGGCTTTTTCTCATAGAACGATAAAAGCTCAAATCCCCGCTGAAAGAGGTTAGTGAATCCTCTTACCACGATAAAGTCAAAGGCAACATTATGAGCAACAAGATAGAGGCGTTGCCTGGGTTTAGCGTGTTCTACAATCCAATTCCACAAATCCTCGATATTGGTAAAATAGGCCCACTTTTTCCGAAAAGAAAAGTCGCCTGAGTTTACTTTACAATAACAGGCGACCGCAAGGTAAAACTCTTGTCTTGTAAAGCGATTGTCAAGTTGGTGCTGCTTTGTTTCCACGTCAAAGAAGATGATATATCGAGGGAAAGCTTTGCTCTTGTTGGACTTAAGCTTATGAGCAAAGCGTTTCTTTGCCACTATGAACGCCTCCTATATTGCCAACCTATAAAGTGCACGGAAGCGACATCTATCTCATACTCATCGGCCAGTATATCGAGGATATCAGTAAACTCTTCATAAGCTTGACCTTTGGTAACAATACCCTCATACCCAAAGGTAAATACACGTGATACATCCCGGCCTGTTTCTTTATCGTAACACTCGACCCAAAAGAGCGCCTGGTAAGGTGTTCTATAATTAAAATCCGTTTCTACCCATAACTCCTCAGGGACATACTCATCCCATCCTAACCTGGCAACCTCTTCCGCATACTCATACCTTATCCCCGCCTCCTCTATTGCCTCGGCGAATTGTTCTATCGTTATCTCAGGTGCAACTTCTTTAATTGCCTCATACGCCTCAGGTGTAAACTCAGGCGGTTGCCGAAGCCGATGGGCGGCGGCCTCAAATGCCTGTCTGAT
>QMZE01000039.1 GCA_003663025.1 Archaeoglobales archaeon | reverse complement strand
TAAAATCTTTTGTCGATTTTCTTTCGGAAGAATCAAAAAAGCTAATAGAATTTCACATAAGAAACAACCTTCAAAACGAGTTCTTAGCATTAAGAAAAAGAAGAGGAGTTAGTTTAACATATGAGCAAATAGCAAAAGAGTTTGCATATTCAATAATGAACAGGATACTCTTCTACAAAGTTCTTGAAAGAAGCTGGAGGAATTTAGAAAAGTTAGAACCTTTATACGAAAAGGAGATTAATGGTGTAAGGATAGATGACGGTGAAAAATACTTTAAAGCGCTAAAAACCTTCTTTAAGAAAGCTGTAGAGGTTACTGGTGATTTTGAGCCTGTATTTATCCTTGATTTCCACGATAAGTTGATTTTACCATCTTATGTAGGTGTGTTAAAGGCTATTGATGGACTAATTCATGATCTTGACAACGTAGAGCTTGAGAAACTTGGAGATGTTATAGGATATGTTTACGAGGAGATAATTGATCCTGAAGAAAGACATCAGCTTGGACAGTTTTATACGCCTCACGGAGTAGCTGAACTCATAGCTAAGTGGTGCATTCGTTCTCCTTCAGATTTGGTTTTAGATCCGGGTTCGGGTTCTGGAACTTTCTTAGTTGAAGCATATAGGAGGTTGTATAAGTTAAAGACTGGAAGGAAGCTTGAAGGAATCGCTGAAAAGGATATTCATGAGCAAATAATCAAACAGCTCTACGCAATAGATATTGATGAATTTGCTTGTCACTTGTCTGCGGTAAATATTTCTGTAAGAAACGTTCTCCATCCGTCAAGGGATTTAAACATAATACATTCGGACTTCTTCAACCCAGAATTTAAACCGCCATATAGAGCTAAATCTTACTATAAGGTTATAACACCAGAAGGCGAAAGAATTAGAGAAATTGAAATACCTGTTGTTGATTGTGTTGTCGGAAATCCACCTTACACAAGATGGGTTGAAATTCCCGAAAAAACTCAGGAATTCATTAGACAGAAACTTGGAGAACTTATGAGAAAATATAGTTTAACTCCTCAGGTTAGAAGAGGGTTAGAACCTCCGATTTACCTGTTCTGGATAATGAACGCTGAAAGATTCCTTAAAGATGGTGGACGATTGGGGATGATTATTTCAAATCTATGGTTACAAACTGATTATGGTGTAAAATTCGCTAATTATCTCCTCGATCATTTCAAGATTTGTGCTATTATCGATATTCCTCTTAGGATTTTCCAAGCTCTGATAACTACAACGATAATTCTTCTTGAAAAGGAGACAGATAAGGCTAAAAGAGAAAATAATGATGTTATTTTTGTTAGATTGCCTCCAGATCCAATTGAAGACATTGAAGCTGATGAAATTTTGAAAGCTATAAGGGAGAGAAAACATGACAGATTTGCAGTTTATGTTTACAAGCAAAAGGATTTGTCGAGAGAAAAGAAGTGGATTCGTTACCTCTTTGGAATTGCAGAGATTGAAAAAAGCGATAAGATGGTTGAACTAGGGGAGTTATTTGAAGTTACTCGTGGAAATAGTTTGTATTCCTATTTAGCTAGTAAACATATTGTAGATGGAACTGTAGATCTTGGTGCTAACGATTTCTTCTTCTTTACTCCATCAAAAGCTAAAGATTGGAATATTTCAGAAGACTATCTTTATCCAGCTATATCTACTTCAAGACAGTTAAAATGGTTTACATTCAGAAAAGAAGATTGGGATGCTTTGAAAAGCCAAGATGCTAAGTGTTATTTGTTTATCTGTCATAAACCTAAAGATGAATTACCAGAGTCTGTTAGAAAATACATAAAATGGGGTGAAACTGACTGTGTTCTTAGAATAAGAAAGAGTAGAACTAGGGGACAAAGAAGGACAGCAAATCATGCTAAAGCTTCACAAACAAGAGAGAGGTATCCAGAATATTTTTATGGATGGTATGATTTAGGAGGTGTTAAACAAGCGATAATTGTAACTACATATTATACATGGCATAAGACAAGATTTGTATCATGCGATTTTCCTATAGTAACTGATCCCAAAAGTAGAATTAACAAAGGAACAATTAAAGGATTTATTGGCTTATCTAAATTCATCTTTCACTCAGTTCTACGTTGAAACTGAAGGTAGAAAAAGTGGTGGTGGGGCATTGGGTTTAGAAATCTCTCAGGCTGAAAGAATGCCTGTTTTAGATCCAAGAAAGCTTAGTCACGAAGAAATTAAAAGATTAGCAGACTTATTCGACAAGCTTGAAGCTAAAGCCAGAGAAATTGGAGGAGCAACTGAAAGAAGGCAAATAGAACACTTAAAGCCAATAATTCATGAAATAGATAGAGAGATTGGAGGAATTCTTGGATTATCTGATTTAGAAGTTTATGCAATTCAGAATGCTGTTAATCAGTTAATAGAAAGAAGAATAGCTGGAGCTGGAGAAGTTAGAAGGCATGCTATAAGAGGGGAAGAAGAAATACCAGAACTTGAAGAATCTAAGGACGATAATAGTAATCAAACTACTTTAACTGGATTCTTAGAGGGGTGATGATGTGAAAAATTGTAAGTGTATCTTTCACGATACCTAAACGATTCATGGATCGATTTTTTAAGGAAGAATGTATTTATTAAACCTGCTACGATATGGAAGAAGCTAACTCCAGGAATGAAATTCGTGTTTTATCAATCGAGAAAGGATACAGGATTAATAGGTGAGGCTAAGATCAAAGACATTAAATTAATCGACGATCCAATGAAAGTCTTTGAAATGTATGGAGATAGGGTGTTTTTAACGAAAGAGAAGCTAAAAAATACGTTAAGTTACAAGAAAAATGGAAATCGTTTAAAAGTAGGGGTGGAGAAAAGAAGAAACGTTGGTTGGTTATAGAGCTTGAAGGCATAAAAAAATACGATAAGCTGATAAAACCCAATCCCTGTTAGTGGCCAATACATAAGGGAGTGAATTAAGTTGGGGTATATAGTTTATGTAAATCATCCGATCAGATCCTCATAATGGATTCTGGAAAGAAATCTTTGAAAGTTATGAAGATGCATTACAATTCGCAAAAAGCACTGGTAAATAATGATCGATCTTTACGCATTTTGTATAAAAAGATGTCATTTTCTCAAGGGAGACGGGAAAACATCAAGAGGGCAAAAAGATACTGCAGAAAGATGAAAAAGCCTATCTACTATTAAAAGAATTCATATGCATTTTTGGGAGCAAACTTAAGTTTAAATAAGGACTATTTCACTCATGCAATTTTGCCCTTTCAACACCAATCGCAACCTTCATACCATCAACATCCCACTCTTTAACGTAACCTCCTTCAGGCTTTCCAAACTCAAGCTTAACAGCTCTCGTTTCTCTCTTTATATATTCAACCCATCCCTCAACGAGCTTTGAATCGAAGTCAACCTTAACGACTATGAACTCCTCAACATTCAAATCAAGCTCCTTCCTCATCTCCTGAATTCTCCTCACAATCTCCCTAGCGTATGCTTCTCTCCTCAGCTCATCATCAAGCACGGTATAGACGTAAACTCTACCCCTTGAAAACTCCGCAAACTCGTAACCCTCTGGTAACCTGTATTCAACAACCAAAGCATCCTCAATCCTCTCCCCATCAAACTCTAAGAAACCTTCTTCAACAATCCTCCTAAGCTCATCCTTACTTAGACCCTTAATAAACCTCTCAAAATCTCTAACCCTACCCTTTAAAATCCTACCAACAACCCTGTAGTTTGGCTTTACAGTCAACTCCCTCTCAAACTCATCAACAACTTCAACCTCCTTAACGTTGCACTGTGCCTTAATTATGCTTTCAAGCATCTCAACAGCCTTCCTAACCTCCTCATCCCCACTCTCAATTACAACCCTTCTCAATGGCCATCTAAGCTTCCTCCTTGCCTTTTGCCTTGCTGAGCTTACAGCCTCAAATATCTCCCTAACGATACCCATTCCTCTCTCAAGTTCTTCATCTATGAGACCTTCATCAGCCTTGGGATAATCCTCCATGAATATAGATTCCCTGCAATCCTTAAATTCCCTAACAAACCTCTGATAGATGAACTCAGCTAAGAATGGTGCAAAAGGAGCTATTATCTTTGCAGACTTCTCTATAACCCTCAACAGTGTTTGATAAGTGAGGATTTTCAGTGGATCATCCCCCTCAACCCAAACCCTAGGTCTTATAAGCTGAATGTACCACCTGCTAAAGTCCTCAACAACAAAATCCAAGAAAGCCCTAACAACCCTGTGCAACTGATAAGACTCAAGGGATTTGCATGCAAGCTTGTTTAGACTCTCAAGTCTCGATAGGATCCATCTATTTTCATAATCTTTAACCTTACTCAAATCTTGAGTTTTGAGCAGATGTTTGTCAAGGCTCATGTATGTGTATGCAAACCTAACTGCATTCCAGTATATGTTGATTTGCCTCAGCACATTCCTAACCTCATCCCAGCTAAACCTTAAATCCTCCCAAGGAGCAGAACTTAAAACGTATAGTCTAAAGGCATCAACCCCAACCTCCTCAACAACATCCTCAGGCTCAACAACGTTACCCAGACTCTTGCTCATCTTTCTCCCCTGCTCATCCAAGGTAAAACCGTGCATCAAAACAGTTTTGTAAGGAGCTCTTCCAAAACTTATTACACTTGCAAAGAGCTGTGAGTAAAACCAACCCCTCGTCTGATCGTGTCCTTCGGTTATGAACTCAGCAGGCCAAATTTCAAAGAATTCCTCATCCCCAATTTTGAGTGGATAACCAAGAGTCCCCCAGCTTGCAACTCCACTGTCAAACCACACGTCAAAGACATCCTCAACTCTCCTCATCAAACCCCCACAATCACATTCAAACGTAACCCCATCTATCTTAGGACGATGAAGATCAAGATCATCTCTCCATGGAACCTCATTCACACTTCCAACAACCTTCAACCTTCCACAATTCTCACATATCCATATTGGAATTGGAATTCCCCAATACCTCTGCCTACTTATGCACCAATCCCTGGCATTCTCAATCCAGTCTCTAAACCTCGATCTCCCAGCCCACTCTGGAATCCAAACAACATTTTCAATCTCCTCGAGCATCTTACCCCTAACCTTTGAAACTTTCAAGAACCACTGTTCTGTAGCCCTGTATATTATTGGAGTCTTGCATCTCCAACAGTGTCCATATCTATGAACTATCCTCTCCTCAGCCAACAACAAACCCTTTCTCCTCAAATCATCTATTATAACTTTATTTGCATCAAAAACGTTCATTCCAGCATACTTCCCAGCCTCATCCTTAAATATTCCCCTGTCATCAACTGGATTCAGTATCTCAAGACCCTCATCCAAACCCAGTTCAAAATCCTCCAAACCATGTCCAGGAGCTATGTGGACACATCCAGTGTTTTCGTATGTGACAAAATTTGCAATAAGGATCCTATGAGTCTTAGCTTTGTGAATTGGAACCTCATCTGACAGTGGATGTTTATATTTAACGCTGTAAAGATCTTCACCACAATAAGTTTCAACAATCTCCCAACTCTCGTAACCACCCTTTGACAGAACCTCATCAACCAAACCCTTTGCAACTATAAGATACTCCTCTCTACCATCCAAGAGTGCCCTAACCTTTGCATATTCAAAATCTGGATGAACAGCAACAGCCATGTTTGCTGGGAGTGTCCAGGGTGTTGTTGTCCATATCACGATGTATGTGTCCTCTTCAATTGGAAACTTGACGTATATGGATGGATCCTCTCTCTCAACATACTCAACCTCAGCATCAGCCAACGCCGTCTCACACCTAGGACACCAATTCACAACCCTCAACTTCTTCTCAAGCAAACCCTGCTCGTAAGCCCTCTTTATAGTCCACCAGGCTGAGTTTATGTATTCTGATTTTATCGTCATGTATGGATTTTTCCAGTCCATCAAAACACCCAAATCCTTAAACTGCTTTGTCATTGCATCCTTGTTTTTCAATGCAAACTCCATGCACTTTGAAATAAACCTCTCTATACCGTAATCTTCAATATCCCTCTTAGTCCTAAAACCAAGAATCTGCTCAACCTTCACCTCAATTGGCAATCCATGCATATCCCAGCCGGGAGTATCCATAACCCTAAATCCTGTCATCCTCTTGTATCTCAGTATTGTATCCTTGATAACCTTATTCCAAGCAGTTCCAAGATGGATCCTTCCAGTCGTGTATGGAGGTCCATCCACAAAGAAGAATAACCTCTCACCTCTATCCTTAATCTTATCGTAAATTCTCTCTCTCTCCCAAAACTCTACAACCTCCCTCTCAACATCTCTGTGAGAATAAACGTTAGGAAACATGATCCTTTGCATGAAACACTGTTTAAAATTCTATCTCAACGACTTGAGGAAGAGGTGAAAAAGTTTTTAATTGTCCATTAAAACATTACTTGGATGATGAATGGGGTAGCTCCTGATTCGTGATGAGAGCTTTAAATCTGACAATGCGGGGGGAGGGATTTGAACCCACGAACCCCTACGGGATGGGACCCTAAATCCTTAAGAGATCGCTCTATTTCAAGAATAAAGGGATTAAAACATTCAAATTTTGAAATAAACTATTCAGAGTTAAGAGATAAATTCAAAACATGGTTATCAAGATATTCTGAAGATTACTCAAGAGATATTTTAAGATATCTTGATAAATATCTTAACAATAAAATAATTAAAAATCAAGAAGATTTACTAGACTTGATTAACTCAGTAAAGAGCGGAAGAAGACATTTATGCTATTCATTGAGAGTATTCTTTAACTTTTTAGAAGAATTTGAAATTTTAGATGAAGAAACTTTAAGTAAGCTTAGAAAGATTGTAAAGATTCCAAAAGTTGGAAGTGATAATTATATTCCGTCAAATGAAGAAGTAATAGAAGCTTACAGGAGAATAAAGAATGAGGAAACAAAAATGATCTTTAAACTTCTAGCCTTTTCAGGAATAAGAGTTGTAGAAGCTTCTAATCTGTTATCAGAATTTGACAAATCTAAGCTAATGATAAATGGAAAAATAGCCAAATATCCTCTATCAATGTTAAGAGAAACTAAAAATGTCTATTATGCTTACATACCAAAAGATTTCACTTTAGAATTAAAAAGAATAGATCTAAGTAGAAAAGCAATAATAAACAGATTCTGTAGATTCAGTTTGCCAGCTAAATACCTAAGAAAGTGGAACTATAACTTCTTAATATTAAACGGAGTTCCAGAATCGGTAGCCGATTTCATACAGGGAAGAGCTTCAATTACAGTTGGTTCTATGCATCATCTTGCAAAAGTTAAACAAGCTGATGAATGGTATTCAAAGATAGTTGATAAATTTATTGAATTATTGATATAATCTAATTTTATATTAGAAATAAGTTGATAAAATACTATATTTATTATATACTGTCATTTTATTTTACCTAACTTATCTAAAATTTCTCTAATCCTCTTTTCAGTAGTAATTGAAGGTAATCCCGTTTTTCTAATTGCAGATATTAGTTCATTTATTAACTTCACTTGTTCTCCTATTAGTTTAACTTCTATTTTAAATATCTCAGTTAATTTACGATTCTGCCAAGCATAATATGCTGTAATAATAGCTAAGACTACTGTAGCTATTGCAGTAATTAAAGGACTATAGTAATTTGCAATTGAAGCTATATCTGAAAGCATAATCTAATTTAACTCAAATTCTTAATAATTTTTACTTTATATAGTTTTATAAAATTCGTTATGCCTATATCTCAAAGTAGAAAATATTAGGAAATTATAGCAAATTTGAGACATTCTAAATTTTATAAAAACATTAATGCTCTGTTGAAAAAAAGATATGACAACTAATGGCAAAGTTAGGTTGTGAAGGTAACGAGGAAGGAGATAGTAGCGAGGAAGTGTTATGAGATATGCAAGAAGATACTACCGAAGTAT
>QMZE01000038.1 GCA_003663025.1 Archaeoglobales archaeon | reverse complement strand
TATCAACACCTTTTCGTTTTGGATAATGTTGTAAAGTCCATATATTATCTTGTCAATTATAAGTTTAAATCCAATCTTCTGACAGTAATCTATTGTGAACTTTACCGTGTCTATCTCCTTATCATGATATGTTGCATTTCCTATCACGATGACACAGTATCCATTTGGTTTTAAGACTCTGAACATCTCATTGTAGGCTTGAATCATATCTTTATTCTTTCTATACAATCTCCTCTAACACCTATAAACATATCTCTAAGTTTCTGAATGTTGTATCCCATTTCTTTCAAAGCATGTTCATCGTTTTTTACATAGTCCAGTGCAATAGAATAGGGAGGGGAAGTAATGATACCGTCAACACTTTCATCATTTAATTCCAATTTTCGTGCATTTCCCTTTCCACATTTCCAAGTTGTATATCTAGCTCTTTAACAACATTCCTATGATATTCAACCGATCTTATCATGAGATCTAAGTTTTTGATAAATGAGTCTATTATCTTCCTACACCTCCTAACGTTATCGCTCACAGCAACCAACTTTGCAAGTTCGTAGAAGTTCCTTACCCTCTCATCTTCAATTGAATTAAGGAAATCTTCATAGTTCATACTATTTTCCAAATGTAAACCTTTTAAGCTACTAAAAGATTTTACGGCATCATCATACAACGTTTTGATTCCATCCAGAACAAACATAGATTCAACTTTAACTCTTGATTGCAAAACACAAAGAGGTGACACATCGACTCCAATACAGTTAATTCCTAGGAGTTGTGATTCAAGTGCCGTAGTTCCACTACCTATAAATGGATCTAAAACTGTATCTCCTTTTCTTAGCTTTATCACATTTAACAATGCACGAATCATCTGTGGATGAAACTTTCCCTTGTATGGATATATCCAGTGAGTTAAATACTGGTTTATCGATTTTGTTACGTTATACCTTACAATTTTTGAGTAATCAGTTTGAATTCCATCAATTTTTTTAAAGTAAGCTAATCTTCTTCTGAGTGTATCAAAGTCATTTACGTTGTTTAATTCAAATAATCTTAAGCTGTTTGAGACTTTGAATTTAACGTTAAATGATTTTAACTCCAGCATTGATAAAGCCAACTCGTAGATAAATTGAACATTATCCATTAATTCAGCTTTCATAACTTCTCATTTTTTGTTGGTTTTAATAAGTTTTCTTGACAATACATCCACCAATTTTTGGAACATTTACCTTTAAGTTGTAAAATGTTGATGATTTTTGTTGCCCATCATTTTTGATAAAGCTTTTATCCTTCAAATTGCAAAGTTTGCAATGAGGTTTGCAATAGTTGCGTTTGGTCTTAGGGATTTAGTTGAGAGAATATCCTCAGATTACCCTCAAGCAGATGTTTTCAACGATCTTGATTTTGAATTTGAAGATTACGACTTCCTAGTTCTGGCATCGGAGCTTGGGGGTGAGGAGGGTGAGAGACTAATATCTACAATTGAAAACTTGAAGTGTGACTTCCTGATATTCTGTGTAACCTCAACCAACTTTGAAGGTTTGCAGAGGAGTAGAGTTCAGGCAAACGAGATAATGAAAAGAGTTCAAAGATTTGAAGGAGCAATATTGAGTGGTTTTCTAAGCTTTGAGGAGATTGTCGAGGCTATAAGGGTTGTGATAGATGAGAAGCTACTTGAAGTACCTTGATAGATCTATCTCTCCAACCTCCCCCTCATCCACAATCCTACCAGAAGTCAGTATGTAACATCTGTCTGAGATGTCCATTGCAAGACTGACGTTCTGCTCAACAATCAGAATTGAGACCTCTTTAGATATCTCCTCAATCACTCTGCTCAAACTCTCAACTACAATTGGAGCCAATCCCATCGAAGGCTCATCCAACAGGAGTATCTTGGGTTTTAACAAAAGTGATCTTGCAATTGCAAGCATCTGCTGCTCCCCTCCTCTCAAATTCTTAGCCTTCTCCTTCCTCCTCTCCTTCAACCTTGGGAAGAGTTTGTATGCATAATCGACATCGTCTCCAGCAACGATTAGATTGTCCTCAACACTCATGTTCAAGAACAACCTCCTCCCCTCTGGACAGAGTGCAATTCCCAGCTTAATCCTCTCGTATGGCTTCAATCCGTTTAAATTTAAACCTTCAAATAAAACTTCACCCTCATAACTGACCAAACCACATATGGACTTCAGCAGTGTAGTCTTTCCAGCTCCATTTGGTCCAAGAATACAGACACTCTCACCCCTATCGACACAAATGGAAACTCCATGCAAAACCTCAAGCTTCCCGTAGTAAGCCCTAAGATTATCTACCGATAGTAGCATACCTACTTCCTAGATAAGCCCTCCTAACATCTTCACTCTCAAGAACTCCATCTGGATCTCCATCAAATATTACCTTCCCAGAGTTCAAAACTATAACCCTTTCAACAACGTCAAATAGATCTCCAAGCCTATGCTCTACAACGACTGTCGTAATACCGTTCATCTCCCTTATTATATCTGCAAGACAACTTGAATCTCTTGCATCCAATCCTGAGAAGGGCTCATCCAAGAGTAAAACCTTTGGATTTAAGCAAAGAGCCATGGCTATGCTCAACCTCTTCATCTCTCCATAGGATAGATTCTTTGCAAGCTCATCCCTTTTATCCCAAAGGTTGAAATCCCTAAGAATTTTTTCATCCCCAACAATTTCTATATTCTGCTTCACAGTCATGTTCTCAAACAACTTCACAATCTGAAATGTCCTAACAACTCCCATCCTCGCAATCTTACTAGGTTTCTTCCCAACTATGTTCCTACCGTTAAACTCAACCCTTCCACTATCTGGCTTTAGGAATCCTGAGATTATGTTAAATAGTGTAGTCTTTCCAGCTCCATTTGGTCCTATAATCCCAACTCTCTCACCTCTCTTAATGTTGAAGGAAACTCCATGCAAAACCTTGAAGTTACCGAAGCTCTTTGAGATATCTGTCACCCTCAGCATGTTCATGAATACTTGACAAAGTTTAAATACTTTGCTATGACAACTCAAGTCATGCTGAGGTGTTTGGTTGCGTTGCTGATGGTGGTTGGATGTGTGGGTGCTGAGGAGATAGTAGTTGGAGTTATTGGACCGATGGATCTTCCGGAGGGGAAGGCTGAGCTTAGGGCAGTTCAACTTGCAGCTGAGGAGATAAACGAGAAGGGAGGGATACTTGGTTACAAGGTTAAGGTGATATACGGAGATACGAAGTTAAATCCTAGTGTTGCATCATCAGAGCTTAGGAGACTTGTTGATGAAGGTGCAAGGGTTTTGATAGGAGGATTTTCGAGTGGTGTGATGTTGGCGATGATGGAAACGATGGCTGAGGAGAAGGTTGTGTTCTTGGCGGACTGTTCATCACCTAGGGCATCTGCGAAGGTTTCTGAGAATTACGAGAAGTATAAGTATTGGTTTAGGATAAGCCAAAACAATGGAACGACATTTGCATACGATCTAGCAGACATGATTAGTTTTCTGAGGGGGAAGGGATACGATGTTAAGAGGGTTTACATAATAAGGGATGAACACATATGGACTGAAGATGTAATGAAAGCACTGAAACCATTGCTTGATGATATGGGTGTTGAAGTCGTTAAGGACGTTCCAATTCCAAGGGGATACAGTGAGTTTGAACAGTTGATAATCGAAGCTGAGGATATGAATGCTGATGTCATAATGCCAATATTGGCAATTACAGGAACGGATGACATACTTGTGAAGCAGTGGGCTACACTGAAGCCAAAGATTCTCCTTGCAGGTCACAGCTTGGCTGCTATAGATTCTGGATTTTACAACAGGACTGAGGGATCTGCAAACTATATGGTTTTCATTGCTGATGGTGGTGCATTGGTTACTGCACCTCCAACTGAAAGATGTAGGGAATTCATAGAATCTTACAAATCAAAGTATGGTCACTATCCCGAGTCACATCAAGCTTACGGAGCATACGATGCGTTATACATATACAAGCTTGCTGTTGAGAGGGCAAACGAATCTGGTGAAAGTGATCCGTTTGATCCAGATACCGTTGTCAGATACCTTGAAATGTTTAACGAATCAAATCCAGTCGAGCTTACTAGAGTTATAGCATTCACATCAAACCACGATTTGGCATGGGGAGACAGATACGTTAGAAACTGGATATCTCAGTGGCAGGATGGAAAACAGTATATAATTCATCCAAAGAATGTCGCAAACGGAGATCTAAAGCTCCCAGATTGGTTTAAGAAGGAAGAAGTTAAAACTCCAGGGTTTGAGATTGCGGTTGCATTGGTTGCATTAATTGCATTAGCCCTAAGGAGAAGATGATTTCTGTGTTGATATTTGGAGCTGTTATTGGAGGTATATGGGCTTTGGTAGCATCAGGATTCTCCCTAATTTTTGGTGTGATGAGAATTCTGAATTTTGGGCATGGTGCAATATTCGTTGCTTCAGCATACATGGCAATATTCGTTTCAAAGATCTGCTATCCACTGAGCCTTCCATCAGCCCTGTTAGTTGGTGTTCTGTTTGGATTGATGTTTTATACAATTACAAAGCCAGTCAGGGAGAATGAGGTTGCTGTGATAATTGTAACCCTTGCCACAGCACTCCTTATTCAGCAAATACTACTCTCAATATTTGGGGATAGGGGTTTGACAATGCAACCACTATTAAGGGGTGTCGTTAACCTTTTTGGTGTCAGATTTACAGTCATGAGGATTTTTTCAATTGTTATTGCATTAACAGTCTTAATAGCACTTGAAGTAATGATGAGGACAAGGTTTGGTAAGAAGATTGAGGCAGTCTCAGAGGACTTTGAATCAGCAATGCTCGTTGGTATAAATGTTGAGAGGGTTTACATATTTGTAATGGTTCTCTCATCAATCCTAGCATCCCTTGCAGGTTACTTTTACGTTCAAATATTTTCGGTCAACCCAGAGTTATCCTTGAGGGCTTTGATTTATGCATTTGCAATTGTAATACTGGGTGGTCTTGGGAGTGTTAGGGGTAGCATTTTGGCATCTTTCATAATTGGATACATAGTAGCCCTGACAATAACACTTCTGGGTTCAAGGTGGAGTGAGTTTGTAATGCTACTGACGATAATACTAACTTTGATAGTAAAGCCTTCTGGAATATTTGGGGTGGAGGAATGAGGGTTCCACTCATCTATCTTGCAGTTGGAGCAATTCTTTACTTTGCACTTCCAGATTCATACCTATACACACTTGGATTTGCAATGATGTTTGCATGCCTCTCAGCAAGCTGGGATCTGGTTGTAGGATACACTGGACAGGTGAACTTGGGTCATACAACTTTTGTTGGATTGGGTGCATACGTAGCTTCAGTTTTGGTAACTGGGAGGATTGGATTCTCGACAGACGTTGCAACATCGATTGCATTTTCAATTCTCATTTCTGCATTGATAGGTGTAGCTTTTGGTGCGATAGCCTTGAGACTGAGGGGATACTACTTTGCACTCGTCACCGCAATACTACCACTGGTTTTCATGCAGACAGTATTTGTCTGGAGTGATGTTTTTGGTGGTGAGGAGGGATTCTCAATTGGATTGGAGAAGGGAATACCTCCAGAATTAAGATATCCATTTGCACTTCTACTTTCTTTTGCAATCCTAACTTTACTACTGATTGTAGTTGAAAGTAGGGTTGGAATGAGGTTTATGGCGATAAGGGACAATGAGGAACTTGCAGAATCCCTTGGAATAAACACGACACAATACAAGATTGCATCATTCACAATCAGCTCATCCATTGCTGGATTTGTTGGTGCATCAACAGTCTTTTACAGATTGACAGTTGCACCAGATCTCTACGGTATAGATCTCATGCTTTTAATAATACTTGCATCGGTCATAGGTGGTCTTGGAACAGTTTATGGCCCTTTCTTCTTTGGAATCATAATATACCTACTGAAGGTTTTGGTTATACGTGAGATTCTCCAAACCATATCCCTAAGCTTGAGTGATGATATATTCCTCTACGCTATACTGATTTTAACTGCCATTGCAATGCCCGAAGGTGTTGCTGTTAAGTTGAGGTCTATCTTGCATCGAAGTAGCTAACCTCAACTACCTCAGCGATAGTTGTGTCAAGAATTCCTGCATTGTATATCCTCAAAACCCTTCCCAAACGTTTTACGTCAAGCTTCAACCTTACAACAGTCATCTCACTCTCCTGAATCATTGTAGGTGTTGAGAACATGAGGGAGTGTGAGTAAATCTCCTTTCCAGTTACCTCAGCAATCAATCCAAAAGTCCCCCTGTCAACATCAAATATCTTGGCACTCGTTAAGAATACGAGATCACCAACCTCAATCCTCAATGCTGTTGCAATGTTATGTGCACTTCTAAGTTCTAATGTCTTTATGTGCCTTCTCATCAGATCGTCCAAAACAAACTTGGATATACCAGTTAAAACGAAACACCTCATACCATCACCCATACATTGGCAATTTCTCCTTCCCAACCTCGTGCATCTTCGTTTGTTCTGCAAGCTTCTGCATCTGAGCCTCTATAAGCTCAGCCTCCTTTATGAGCTTTTCAACACCAATCTCCCATCCAAAAATCCTGTTCAAAACGTTTATAACTTCAGCTGCAGCCCTAGGATCTGGATTGAAGCCCAAGGTTTCACCAAGCAAAGCTAAACCAGGAAACTTCCTTGCAACACACTCGTTCAATATGCTCCCAGCAATTCCAGAGATCGTTCCACTCTTGAATATCTCAACGTATCCCCTTATCTCTTCAAGTAACTCCTTGGATGTTGCAACACCAAAAACCCTCCTCTTATCCTCAAAAGTTGTAACTCCCGCTAAAGAGTATATTCTCCTTGCATCTATCTCCATAGCCCAATTTACAATCTCCTCACTCATCTCATAGGCTACGTGGGGTAATATTGGGACATCTGAGTGAATCAATACAAATCCAAAGTCCATGCTCTGATAAACTCTTATTGGTGGTAATATTATTCCATCCATGAGTGTTGCTATTGGTGGTAGATCCTTTGATTCTATAACTCCAATCCAATCCAGATTTAACTCAGTTATGAAGTGGGTTGATGCAATCGTCCCAACGAGACCTATTCCTGGGAAGCTTGTGAATAGTATTGGATTTCTCACATCCACACTATCTACAAGAACCTTTGTATCCATGAATCCTCATCTCTTCAGATGTATTTTAGTTTTTTCCGTCATGATGAGAAATGACGGAACAACAGTCAATGCACACACCAAACTCAGTATTATTGCTACAAAAGAGAGGAATCCAGCACCCCTAGCTATTGGAAATTCTGAGAACATTAAAGCAAAGAATCCGGCTGCAGTTGTCAATGCAGAAACTGATATTGCTCTACCTATTCTTTCAACAGCTTTCTTAATAGCCCTTATAGCATCTGACTTCTTCCTCTCCTCATAGTATCTTTCTATCATGTGTATCGAGTAATCTATTCCCAAGCCAATTATTATCGAGTTCAACGTTATACTCATCATAGTGTGCTTCATGCCAAGAGAAAACATCAGGATGTTCATCGCCCCTATGACAGTGGTTATTGGAAGCAAGGGAATAAAAGCCTTTTTGATAGATCTGTATATAGCAAGAAGCAGGACAAAAATCAGGAAGTAACATGTTAGCGTTATCCTCTGCTGCCCTTCTATCATAAGTCTTCCAATTTCCATATCTAAAACGGGATCTCCCGTTACGTAGAACTCTTTGAATCCAAGAAACTTAAGGTAACTCTTAATTTTATTATACATTCTCACGTAATCTTTATAGTCTTCAAGTTTTGTTGGTACATAGATAGCTTTCAGATTTCCAGAATATTCAACTTTCTCAACCTTAAACTTTAGATGGGATTCATCTATATTCTCGCTCGTAACAATTACATAAGTCGATTGGCCACCTGTAATCCTTTCAAGTTCATCGAAAAGCCTTACAGATTCTAAATCCTGAGGAACATACTTCCTATGCTGGATCTCCATACCTATCTGAGTAGAGAGAACTGCTCCAAAGATTAATAGCATAACGGCTATTGACAAAAGAACTCTTGATTTGGATAAAGATAAATTCACGAAGATTTTTAAAATTCTCTCTTTATTTTCAGATGACTTTCTGCAATATTTATCGAAAGATAGAATGGATGGCAAAAAAGTTAGCGTTAGAATAAATGCGATTATCAACCCCAAAGATAACAACAATCCGAAGTATCCCAAGCCTGGAACCCCGCTAAAATTCATTGAAGTGAAACATAAAACACTTGTTAATAAACTCAGGAATATAGCTAATCCCGTTCTCCTTCTTGCTATATTTATCGCTTCTTTTACACCTCTCCACTTTTCCTCCTCATATCTGCTCTGAAATTGGACAGCATAATCTATACACAGACCTATTAGGATTGGTAAGGCTCCATGTGTCAATTCTGTCAT
>QMZE01000037.1 GCA_003663025.1 Archaeoglobales archaeon | reverse complement strand
TTCATCCAATCCCTTCCAAGATTTTTATTTTATTAGGCTTATGACTAAGTAATAAAAACTTTTCGACCCACGGGCAGAATTCCCTGTTACCAAAACTTATCCAAAACATAACACCAAAATCAGTAAGTTAAGGAGCTTAAAGTCTTTAAGAGGAATAAGATACAGTAGGGTGTTCTTTCATTTTGGATTCAGATAATTATCGAAACAGCTTGAATTCAGCAATAGCGTATTCAACGTGAATGTTTTTAAGAGGACAGTAGAAGAAATGATATTTTCCACATATATATTAGCTATAAGATTATTGAATAAGACTTAAATGCCTGGTTTAATCTTAAAGTTTTAAGAGCTTTTTTGACTGTTTAAGAACATCTAATCGAATTTGCTAAAAAAGTAAAGGACAGCAGTTATCCCTTTTATGAGAGTGTAGCTTCTTTATTATCCTTCAAACAAATTAACAAGTGTCCCTTCGTAAAAAAATACAATCGAAAGTTTCAATTGGCAACCAATGGAAGACCTTATGCAGATCAATAAAAAGCAATTAGTTCACCATTTTTCCTAACTCTGAAGAGGAATGTAATATTCAGCTTCCTTATCACTTTAAAATTTTCCCTTTTCACTGCAATGAATACAACACCTTTTCTCTCCATTTCTTGAAATCCTTGCTAACGTATCTTTTCTCGGCAATAACAGTTTCTTCTTTCAGTTTCTTGGCAAATCATCCTTCAGCACAGCTAAATCGTGCTTTCTTGCTGTATAAGTAAACAGATTATTGATTCTTTCTCCATTATTATGCTCAATTCTCTTCTTGTGTCTTTTAAATTACAAGCTCTTTCGTTTCGACAGCATCAACGATCTTTACCTTTCCTTCTAATACTTTCTCAAATACGATTTAAAACCCTGTACAACAGCTCTTCATACCTTAAGTCTCTTAGCTTGTTGTATTAAAAATTTTAAGATATTCGATGAAGTGAACGTAGCTTATAAGTTGAAGTGCAGGTAGCAGGAATCTGTTATCAGATCGTGAAGGATATTACTTATTAGCCTTCGATGGATAGTATTCATCCACAATCGCTTTTATTAACTCCCTTATCTATCATCTCTTCAATGTATTTAAATATATAATTTTGGATTATCAATTTATATTACCTTTGGTGATAACTAGGGTTTATGTTATGCTCTGTTGAAAATTAAGCATGTAATTTGAAGATATATAAATAACAAATGGCATCTGACGAAATATTATTATATATTTAAATTTAGATTCAACTATCAATTTTTTAACAGAGCAATCCAATTTAGATTCCAGTAAATACCCCAACAAGGTTTGTGACCAATTTTCAACGGAGTATTTATGTTATATTACACCCTACGGACCAAAACCGCATGCAAATCCTTCAAAATCTTCTCAGCAGATCCCTTTGGATCCTTTGACTCGTATATAGCCCTACCCACCACCACGTGTGTCGCATACTTGGCAACCTCAACACTACCCCCCTGAACACCTATCCCAGGGCATATTATCTTCATATCCCCAACAATCTCCCTCAACCTCCTAACCCTATCTGGTCTCGTTGAGGGTGCAACAATTCCATGACAACCCAAATCCAAAGCCATCCTTGCAATCCTATCCGAAACTTCTCCAAAGAACTCATCGGAACTTGTCAGTTCAGTTACAACGTAAACTTCGCCATCGTAATCTCTTGCAACATCCAAAACAGCCTTCACAGTTTCCCTACCAGAAAAACCATGAACAATTACTGCACTTGCATCATTCTCAAATGAAATCTTGGCTAAAATTGAGCTTACATATGGTATGTCTGCAATCTTGAAATCTGCAATTACTGGTTTTATCTTCGATAGATCCCTCATGACATCGATCCCACTTGAGAGAACGATAGGATAGTTTATCTTTATGTGTGAGATAAAATCCTTTACCTCCTTTGCAATACTCAAAGCCCTCTCCCTGTCCAAAACATCCAAAGCCAAAACAATCTCAACCTTCCTCATACTCCCCTTCATTCAAAACTATGGCAATATCTGCGGAATTCTTCAATGCTGTTGAAAATCCAGGTTCAGCACCAATTATTATCGTCTCCTTTCCAAGCTCCATAGCCTTCTTAAGGACAGCCTTGAAGTCAGCATCCCTCGTTACCAAAGCCAAGACGTCTATGGTATCGTTGTATATCAGATCCATAGCCTCAACTGCCATCCTAACGTCAACGTCTCCAGAAGTTATAACAGGCTCAAAACCCTGATTTTCAACAGCTTCAACCAGCTTGTCGGTTGCATACTGATTTAGAAATACCTTTGAAACCTTTATGTCACCGTATTCAAGTAGTATCTCCCTTATCTCACCCAAGTTTAGGTTAAACTCCCTCCTGAGCATGTTTGGACCATCAACAAGGACGGCAATCCTCTTCCTCTTCTCATCCCTTCTCTTAGATAGAAACTCCTTGACCTTCTGAATCTTTGAAAGACCAATCTTTTTCATACCTATCTCCTCTTTCTCTTCTTGAGCATCAGATAGTTCACAGCTTTTATAACAGCATCGAAAGATGCCATGACTATGTCCAATCCAGCACTCCTTGCGGTGAAGATTTCACCATCCTCATCCTCAACAGTAACATAGACGTTTGCCAACGCATCGCTACCACCAGTTATCGCATCGAGTCTGAATTCGGTTATCTTAATTTTCCTTCCCAAAAGCTCGGAAACAGCCTTAAACGTTGCATCAACTGGTCCAACACCAATTGCAGATATAACCTTCTTCCTACCATCTATCTCAGCATTTATAACAGCTGTTGGGGTTATCCTGTTACCAGTTAAAACTGTAACCTCCTCAACATCTATAACCTTCTCCTTTATCTCACCCAAAACTGACTCTGCAATTGCAAACAGATCCAAATCCGTAATCTTCTTACCCTTATCACCAAGCTCCTTAACCTTCTGAACTATCAAGCTCAAACTTTCATCGTCAACTATGTAACCTGCATCTTCAAGTATCTTCCTTATCTGATGCCTCCCAGCATGCTTCCCAACTACAATTCTACGCCTATGCCCAACCATCTCTGGAGTAATTATTCCTGGCTCAAAAGTCCTGGCATCCTTCAAAACTCCATGGGCATGAATTCCACTCTCATGACTGAAAGCGTTCTCACCCACAATTGGTTTGTTTGGAGGCATCTTAACACCAGTGAGTCTTTCAACAAGTCTGGATGTTTCAACAAGATACTCCATCTTTACGTTTGTCTTGAAACCCTCAGCATACAACAACGCAACTACCTCTTCAAGTGAGGCATTCCCAGCCCTTTCACCCAATCCATTAACAGTTACCTGAACTTCGTTTGCTCCAGCCAAAACTGCTGAGTATGTGTTTGCTGTTGCCAATCCAAAGTCGTTGTGACAGTGAACGTCAATGGGAACACTTAGATTTTCCCTAAGCTCCCTTATCATCTCGTAAAACTTGAATGGAGTTGATATTCCTACCGTGTCTGGAACGTTTACTATGTCAACCCCAGCATCCTCAACAGCCTTGTAAATCCTCTTTAGGAAATCCATATCTGTTCTTGTAGCATCCATTGCTGAAAACATGCACTCAACTCCATGTGACTTCACGTATTCTACTGCATCTACGGCCATATCTACGATCTCATCTGGTGTCTTCTTTATGGTATGCTCAACCTGTATCTTTGATGTTGGGATGAATACGTGAACCATATCTGCATCCGACCTTATTGCAGAGTCTATGTCATCCTTAACAACTCTAGCCAACCCACAAACCTTTGCATTCAATCCCAACCCTGCAATCTCCTTAACAGCCTCAAACTCACCCTTGGACGCCGATGGAAATCCAGCCTCTATAACATCAACACCAAGTTTATCTAGTTGTTTTGCAATCTGAATCTTGTAGTTGACTGGAAGAGAAACACCTGGCATCTGTTCACCATCCCTAAGTGTCGTGTCAAATATTTTGATTGTCCTCATTGAAGGATAAACATTGTCAAGTTTTAAAAATTTACTAGGGATAAACTCCAACAATCCTCGACCTTCCAGGTGGTAAAAACTTTGCAATCTCATCTGGTGTTGCAATTGCTCTAACAACAAGTTTCTCATCTTCCCTAGCCCTCTCAACAATTGTCCTTGCAACCTCAACCGACACCTCATTGAAATCCTTTTCTCCAATCTCCAAGATTACGTAGTAATCACAGTATCTTGCAACAGCTGAAGTTGGACCTCCCATGACTCTAAGGTTACTCAAATCAACTCCAATTGCACATCTAAGATCAACATTAATGTAATTTCTGCTTCCAACGATGTAGAAAGAACCTCTTGGTAGATACTCACCAGCCTTTGCAGATCTCTTTACCTGTTCAGGCTTGACGTAATAAACCTCTCCACTGTGAACTCCACCCTTCCAGAGCGAGGAGTAGATTGCTGAAAATTGGGCTGTCTCAACCAAACTTCTTTTTGGTGCCTCCTGCCCCCTCTTTAATACTACAACTGGTGCACCAGGTGCTTGAGTGTGGAAAAATAGATCTTTTGACTCCAAATATCTTGAAACTATCTCCTCGTTCATCTTTGCATTCCTACCACCTATAGCCAAAAAACCGTCAGATGTCAAAAACCATCTAAACCTCTCAAACCACTCCCTCCTCCTTGCAATCCTTATTGGAGTTTTGTATCTGAGCTTTTTAAAATCCTCAATCTCCTTCTTTGTCTTCTCAATGGCAACCAATAAACCTTCCAACTTCTCCTTAGCCTTCTTTGCCCTCTCATAGTATCCCTTGGCAATTCCATGTATATCCAAATTCAAATCCAACCTTACATCCCTACCATCCAAATTTACAACGACGTAATCCCTCCCAACCTCCTTGACAAACTCAACCCTCTCACCATCCCTCAACCTCCTCAAAACATCCTCAAAAAATTTGAACCTCTCGTATATAAAGTCCCCCAACTCCCTACACCTCTCAACCTCCTCCTCAAGTTCCCTCTTCCTCTCAAGCTGTATCTCAAGCCTCCTCTTTAACCTCTCGATCTCCTCATATTCAACCTCCTCCTCAACAATTGCTTTTGAATAGAATTCGTCAAGGGCTCTGTTGAAACTTTCAAAGTATCTCCTCTTAAAACCCCCGTAAATCTCAAGGTCTATTGGAGTTACATCTAAGTAACTTCCATTCTTCAAAACTATCTGAGGTCTTACGTAACCCTTAAGAACGGGATCGAATATTGATCTAACTGCAGAGTAAATCCTCTCAACTTCATCATCATCGATATCAATTTTGTCCTTCTCTACCTTTGCCCTCAAGCAGACCTCCTCAGCAAGCAAACCACCCAAACCAAGTTTAACAGCTAAGATCTTAACAATCTCCCTCCTTTCACCACACAAGCATCTTATCTCGTCGAGTGTAAATTCGAATGGAGCCTTCTTTCTTGGAAACTCATAGATCCCCTTACCCCCACGTATGTCCATGATAACTTCAAAATTCTCATTCGTTAGCAGAACGTTTCCCCTTCCAAAAAGCTCAACTACAACCTTCTTCCCATTACTGAAATCTATCACAACAACCCTGTCAAAGTCGTGCTGTTTTATTGAAACAATCTTACAGTTCTCCAGATGCTTTCTCAGTAGCATGGCAAATGGAGAAGGAAACCTTGGACTCTCCCTTGGAAAGATTGTGAGGTGAATTCTCTTACCAGCCTCAACAACCAAATCCTTCCTACCCTTTGCATGTATCTTAAATCTTATCTCGTTTGGAGGATAATGATAAACCTTCTCAACTCTACCTCCAACAATCTCCTGAAGTTCTCCAACGCACACGTAAATATCCAAAGATGACATTGACTTCATCGAGGTTAAATTTTAAAACTTAACTTTAACCTTAACGTTTAGATGGATGCACTGATTGAGATTGGTAGGGAGATTTTGAAGGTTAGACCAGGGAGTAAGGAAGATGTTGCAAGGATAAAGAAGTTAGTTGCAAAGAGGTTTGAGCTTTCAAAAATTCCAAGTGACGTTGAGATATTGAGGGCTTGGAGGGGGAGGGAGGGTTACGATATTCTTAGGGAAATTTTGAGGGTTAAGCCTGTAAGGACTTTGTCGGGTGTTGCGGTTGTGAGTGTGATGAGTTCACCAGCTCCATGTCCACATGGAAGGTGTGTGATGTGTCCTGGTGGTGTTGAAACACCTCAAAGTTATACAGGTCTTGAGCCAGCTGCACAGAGGGGAAAACAACACAAATACAATCCATTTAGTCAGGTTTTAAGTAGGCTTGAGGAGTTGTCCGAGATAGGTCACGATGTCGATAAGGTTGAGGTAATTGTGATGGGTGGGACTTTTCCAGCTAGGGATGAATCATATAAGGAGTGGTTTATGCTCAACGTATTTAACGCATTGAATGCCTTTGGAAGGAGGAGATTTAAGCCAGATAGAAGTTTGGAAGTTGCAAAGAGGAGGAATGAAAGGGCAAAGGCTAGGTGTGTTGGGGTGACATTTGAAACTCGACCTGACTATGCAAAGGAGAAACACATTTTAGAGATGTTGAGGTTTGGTGGGACAAAGGTTGAGATAGGTGTTCAGAGCATATATGAAGATGTCCTTGCTAAGATAAGGAGGGGTCACGGTGTTGATGATGTTGTTACAGCTACAAGACTTCTCAAGGATTCAGCTTTCAAGGTTGGATATCACGTAATGTTGGGACTACCAAATTCAAACTTTGAGAGGGATTTGAGGATGTTTAAAGTTATATTCAGAGATGAGAGGTTTAAGCCAGACTACCTCAAGATATATCCAACACTCGTCATAGAGGGAACAGAGCTTTACGAGTGGTATAGGAAGGGTCTTTATGAGCCTTACAAGACCGAGGATGTTGTTGAGCTTATTGCTTTGGCTAAAAGGTTCTTTCCAGTTTGGGTTAGGGTTCAGAGGATTCAGAGGGATATACCAGTTAACGTTGCCATTGGATTGGATAAGGGTAACATAAGACAGCTTGTCCATGAGAGGTTGAGGGAGTTGGGTTACGCTTGTAGGTGCATAAGGTGTAGGGAGGTTGGACATAAGGTAAAGGACTTTGTTAAGGATGCAGAGCTTGTTGTAAGGAGATACAGAGCTTCAAGAGGTGTAGAATACTTCATATCATACGAGATTCCAAGTTACGATGCACTCGTAGGTTTTCTAAGACTTAGATTTCCATACAAGCCATTCATAAGGGAGATTGAGGATTGTGCGTTGATAAGGGAACTTCACGTTTATGGAAAGGCTGTTCCAATTGGTGTTAGAGATAGTAGGGCATTTCAGCATAGAGGTTTTGGTGAGAGGTTGCTGAAGTTTGCGGAGGAGATTGCAAGGGAGAGATACGATAGGATTGCTGTTATAAGTGGTGTTGGAGTTAGGGAGTATTACAGGAGGTTTGGATACAGGAAGTGTTTTGAGTATATGGTTAAGGACTTGTGAAAAATTGGTGTAGTGTTGCTACGTTGAAAGATGGTGTCGTTTGGGAAATAAACGACTTGAAAATTAAGCATGCGATTTGGAGATATAACTGACAGTGTGAATAGCGAATCTGGTGGAATATATTAAGTGTGATATGGCTTCGGAGAGGAGGAAATATCGGAAAGGAATTTAAAGATATATTTTAGAATTTAAGTTGATTACATTCCTCGGTTTTGGATTTAAACCAATCTTACTTCCTATAATTAAACATCAGAAGATTATAACTTTTATAGAAAATCAATAATTCAAAGAAGCCACGAGATCCATCCTATTTTTTATTCAATATGCTTTATATTTTCACACGGCCAGATATAACAAACGACATCTGACGAAATATTATCTCCATCTATTTAACTACCATCAATTTTTCAACAGAGCATGACGATTTAATTATGTTTCAGATTTTTGTCCAAAACACTTAGATAAAAAATTAAAATCTTCTGAATCTAATTGCAACGACGATTGTTATCAAGCTTGCAAGTGCCAAGGTTCCAACTAACGTTAGGGATGGAACTCTGAATGGTTTGAGTGGCAACTTTGGAAATCCAAGCTTTCCAGCCCCCCAGTATGGATTCTCAACATCGGGCCATGTTTTGCCTGTGAAGTTATCTTCTCTGGCATTCATCATGAAGTCGTATCTGATTGTTGAGGGATCTGCGTTTGGATAGGCATCGAGGTAGAGTGCAATTGCACCAGCAACCATTGGTGCTGAACAGCTCGTTCCCCCCGCTATCCAATGCTTCTCATCCTGAACTATATACATGTCTAGTATCGATGCATCACTTGAGAGTGCAGATACAACTCCGTATCCAGATGCTGTCAACTCTGGCTTCATTCTGCACATCCTAGTGGGTCCATGCGAGCTGAAGTATGCCAAAGTTCCATTCTTTGCCCTCGAAAAGCAGTATGTGTTTCCATCCGTGCTGTTCCAACACTCCTTTGTCGTATATGCTCCAACAGCCATACAAGTGAGTGAGGATGCTGGTGAGCCAACACTCTTGAAGTAGTCTGTATCGTTAGAATCTCTAAAGTATCCATACCAGTTCCCCCACAGTGGCAATGTCCACGCATCCCATCTGTTAACTCCCTCAGAGTAATTTACGTTGTTCACGTTTATCTCAATTGTCTCATTGAGAGAGGGATCGACGTCGT
>QMZE01000036.1 GCA_003663025.1 Archaeoglobales archaeon | reverse complement strand
GCTTTACTTTCAAACTGCATCGAGTATTTGAGCCATAAACTTGGCGTAACTTCCTACAATGTTGTCAATCTTTGCTCCGTTGAGATAATACGGCATTTACTTACGTGATTCACATGGTCAGTTAATGAACTTTTACCTCACAGCAACATCTAATCTTACTTTAAATAAATTTTAAAATAAATTTAAAAAATTTATTTCACAATGACGTCATCAACATTGTGATGTCTCTTTACAAGTTCCTTTGCCTTGTTTATGTTTTTCCCACCCTTCCCTATAACCAAACCCTTGAACTGTGGATTTACATTTACAACAGCAATCCTCTTGTTACCCTTCTCAACAATCTTAACGCTCACTCTTATAGGTTTGAATATGTTTGCTATGAATTCCTCTGGTATCTCTGAATGCTCAATTATCTCTATCTTCTTCCCAATTATCCCCCTTGCCCTCTCAACATTTATACCCCCCTTTCCAATAGCCAAACCCATGTCACCCTTCTTAACGACAAATATTACCTTGTCATCTTGAACTATGCAGTCCTTGACACTTGCACCAGTTAGACTCTCAAATAACGTTAAACACCTTATGCTCTCCTCAGATAACTTCACTCCCATAACTTACCCCTCAGATATCACAGCTAAGGATGACACACTAAAGGGTTTTCCACAAAATGCACCAAGTTCCATGTTTGTTCCTGGATAAACTATGACTGGAACATCACCCCTGTATCTCTCTATCTTCTCCCTAATTTCCCTTGGACAGTTTGATGATATTACAACCAACTTTGCCTCATTCCTCTTCAAAGCCTTTATCGTCCTCTTACTACCAAAGTAAACCTTACCCTTCAAAGCCCTCTTTAAAATCTTCTCAACATCCATAATATCACCTCTTTGGTCTGTAAATCAACTCAACATCACCAGTCCCCAACTTTATGGGTTGTCCAACAATTATATTCTCCGTAATACCCCTCAACTCATCAATTTCACCCCTAACAGCTGCATCCAATAATACGTTAACCGTTACCTCAAAGGCAGCCCTTGCAAGTATGCTCTGCTTCGATCCAGCAACTCCATGCCTACCAATTTGCTTCAGATAACCATCAGCAGTCATGACATCTGCAACGAGCATTATGTGTCTTATATCTACGTTCAAACCCTGCTCCTCAAGTGTCTCCTTTGCCTCCTTTATTATCGCAGACCTTGCAGCCTCAATACCCAACACCTCATATATCTCGTAGATGTCGTTTGTCAGTGTCCTCCTGAAGTCAACACCCTTAACCTTCATAACCCTCTTTAGATTTGAACCTTCAGTGTAAAGAACGTATTCATCTCCCTCCCTCCTAATTATAACCCTCTTGATCTCCTTTATTCCAGCAATCACCTCCCTCTTCAACCTGTCGAATATGTCCATGAGTGTCTTGTATGGCTTTTCAACGTCGGGTGAAATCTGGATTGTTAGGCATCCATCCTCCTCATCAATCTCCATCTTCAGCTTTCTCTCAAGGATCTTTTTAAGATCAGATACACTCAGATCCTTATCCCTCAAAGCCCTCTCATCTGGCTTTATTACAATCTTCAAACTGTATATGTCTACGGATATGTCCGCAACATCCTTTACGTATGTAGCTTCGATTTTCCTAGCGATCTCCCTAGCCTTATCCCTATCCTTCGCATACTCTGGTAAGAGTCTTATGGTCATCATTGGGGTTGAGGGTTTCTTCCTAACATCCAATATCTCAATCAACCTTGGCAAACCCAACGTAACATCAATCTCCGCAACTCCTGCATAGTGAAAAGTTCTCATCGTCATCTGGGTTGCAGGTTCACCTATGGATTGAGCTGCAACAATTCCAGCAGCTTCTCCAGGTTCTATTAAGTTTTGATAGTAAACCTCAACACACCTATCCACAATCCTTCTTGCAGTTTCCTCATCAACATCAATCTCTTCAAGTTTCCTCTTTATCTCATCTTTGATCGATTTTGGAAGAGTTACATTTCTCAATATATCCTCATACATCTCAACCACCCAAAACCTCCTTAACTATCCTGTCTATATCTATCGACCTACCCCTAAAGCTCTTCATGGGATCTACACCATCCTCACCATACCTAAACTGAACTATCGTCTCAGAACTCTGTTCCCTAACCGTTCCATCGTATTCAACCTTTATGTCTTGCAAGGCGTTTATCATCCTACGCTGCAGGTAACCACTTATAGATGTTCTACATGCTGTATCAACCAAACCCTCCCTTCCCCCCATCGCATGGAAGAAGAACTCAACTGGACTCAAACCCCTCTTGTAACTACTCTCAACAAAACCCCTAGCTTTTGCACTCAAATCTCCAGGCTTGAAGTGTGGTAGTGTTCTGTTTGAGTATGTGTATCCCCTGTTTATCCTCTCACCCCTCACAGACTGCTGCCCAATGCAGGCTGACATCTGTGTTAAGTTGAGCATCGAACCCCTAGCACCACTCACAGCCATTATTACAGCTGGATTGTTGTAACCCAAAAACCTCTCAGCAATCCTACCAGCCCTATCCCTAGCCTTTCCAAGCTCCCTCATAATCATAACTTCCAAAGTCTCCTCCAAGCTTCTACCTGGCATGGGTTCGAGATTTCCTTCGTTGTATGCCTTTATTAGATCAAACACCCTCCTCTCAGCCTCATTGACTATCTCCCTTATCTGGGCTATTGCCTCCTCTGGCAGATCTTCATCGTCAATTCCAATCGTAAATCCAGTTAGCATTATAGCCCTTATTGCAAGGTGGGTCATGTCGTCTACGAACTTCTTTGCAACATCGTTTCCAAATCTCCTAACAATCTCATCTATTATCATACCCTTGAACGCACCAACTGCCTTCTCATCGATTGTCCCAGCTATCAATTCACCATCATCAATTACTACGTAAGCATCAAACTCACAATCCTTCCCCTTGCACTCATCGCAACCTCTACATATCTCAGCTTTAAATTCAAGTGTTATTTTTGGTAATATTAAGCTGAATATCTGCTTACCAGTCCAAAATGGTTTTCCATCTTTAATCACGGGTTCTGGAAGATCTTTAACTTCAAGGTTCCTTATTAGAAACATAACCTCCTCCTTACTAAACAACTTCTCACCCCTCGTAAGGATGTAGAGACCACTGATGTGATCGTGGATACCACCGATTATGGGACCTCCAAACCTTGGAGAGAGTATGTGTTGCTGAACTGCAAGTAGTATCTTGGCCTCAGCTTGAGCTTCCAAGCTTTGAGGAACGTGGAGATTCATCTCATCTCCATCGAAGTCTGCGTTGTATGGTGGGCAAACTGCAGGATTCAATCTGAAGGTCTTGTATGGTAAAACTCTGACGTAGTGAGCCATAATACTCATCCTGTGAAGGGATGGCTGTCTGTTGAACAGAACTATATCTCCATCCTTCAGTTGCCTCTCCACGATCCAACCTGGCTCAACCTTCTCGGCCAACTCCTCCCTGTTTGCATCCATAACCTTTACCCTTCTCCCATCTGGTCTCACAACGTAATTTGCTTTTGGATGTTCAGTCCTCAGTATGTATTCCCTAGCCTCATCTACATTCCTCTCAGTCACGTATATTGGAACTGTCAACTCCTCAGCTATCTCCTTTGGAACACCAACCTCATTTATGCTTAGGCAAGGATCTGGACTTATAACAGTTCTAGCTGAGAAGTTTACCCTCTTACCACTCAAACTCCCTCTAAATCTACCTTCCTTACCCTTCAAACGCTGTGCAAGAGTTTTGAGAGGCCTTCCACTCCTGTGTCTTGCTGGTGGAATTCCACTTACCTCGTTGTTCAGGTAGGTTGTGACGTGATACTGCAAAAGCTCCCACAGATCTTCCAATATAAGGTGAGGTGCTCCAGCCTCCTTATTCTCCATAAACCTCTGATTTATTCTTATTATGTCAACGAGCTTGTGGGTGAGGTCATCTTCACTCCTCTGTCCAGTTTCAAGTATTATGGAAGGTCTGACTGTAACTGGTGGAACTGGTAAAACCGTTATTACAAACCACTCTGGTCTACAAGCTTTTGGATCAATCCCCAAGACTGGAAGATCCTCCTCTGGAATCTTCTCAAGCCACTCCCTAACATCCAAAGGAGTGAGCCTGTGATCGTCTATGTAGTAGAATGTTGGCTTTTCAAACTTAACTTCAACAGCCTCCGTTCCACAGTGAGGACACTTCTTCACAGCTTTAGCTCTCCTGTAAACCTCCTTTACAATCTCATCGTAACTCTGTCCAAGTTCCTTCCTACTCTCTATCTCACTTAAGAACTTTTCCCTAACCTTACCTGGCAATCTAAGCCTTCCACATTCCCTACAAGTTACATTTAATAACTTTGCAATTAGCTTTGCATAACCAACGTGTATGACTGGAGCCGCAAGTTCTATGTGTCCAAAGTGACCTGGACACTCACCAGCCTTCCCACCACAAGTCTTACACCTCAAACCAGGATCTATAACCCCCAACCTCGTATCCATCAATCCTCCATCAATTGGAAATCCATCATCATCGTAAGTTTCAGCTGAAACTATCCTCGCAACACTCATCCTTCTAATCTCCTGGGGACTTAGAATTTCAAATTTGATACCACTCATCTTCTTTGGAACCATTTTATCACCTCAGGCTTTATCTCCCAACATCAAACGAGGTGCAATTAGCATGGATTTTAATTCATCCAAAAGGAGTTTGAATGCATAACTCATCTCAACTCTGTATATGTTACTGTCATCGTCACAAACCTTGCAGTATGCCGTGTTCCTCCTATAATCAAACGTTGCTATGTGACCGCACTTGGCACAAACCCAAACCTCAACCTTGTCAGACTCCTCAAGCAACCTGTCCTTGAGCAGTAGTGCAGCACCATGCCCAATCAAAACATCCCTTTCCATCTCTCCCAATCTCAAACCACCCTTCCTAGCCCTTCCTTCCGTTGGTTGCCTTGTGAGAATTTGAACTGGTCCTCTGCTTCTAGCATGTATCTTGTTTGCAACCATGTGATACAACTTCTGATAGTATATCACACCTACAAATATGTCTGCCTCATACTTCTTGCCAGTTATCCCATCGTACATTACCTCCTTACCAGTGTGAACAAATCCAAACCTCTTCAAAACATCCCTCAAATCCCTCTCCTTCTCACCATGAAATATAGTTCCATCAATCCTCTTACCCTCCAAACATCCAACCTTCCCACCTATCATCTCCAGTATGTGTCCAACTGTCATCCTTGAGGGAATTGCGTGAGGGTTGATTATCATATCTGGGACAATTCCAGACTCTGTCCAGGGCATGTCCTCCTCTGGGACTATCAAACCAACAACTCCCTTCTGTCCATGCCTTGAAGCAAACTTGTCTCCCAATTCAGGAATCCTGAGATCTCTAACCCTAACCTTTGCAAGCTTTGAACCCCCCTCTGACTGCATCAGAAATACAGCATCAACTATACCCTTCTCATTTGATCTCATCGTTATTGAACTCTCCCTCCTCTTCTGTGGGGAAATTCCAAGCGTAGTTGACTCCTCCAGGAACCTTGGAGGTGAGGTTCTACCAATTAGAACGTCATCTGGTCCAACTTCGGTTTCTGGGAATATTAGTCCATCCTCATCCAAATCCTTGTATGCTTCAGCACCTCTGTAATCTGCAACGTCTGAGGGTGGAATCTCAAACTTGTCTTCCTGACCACCTGGATATCTTAACTCCTCAGCCTCGTATGTTCTGAAGAAGTGTGTTCTTGCCAAACCCCTATCGACACTCGCCTTGTTCAAGATCACAGCATCTTCGATGTTGTATCCTTCATAACTCAAAATTGCAATCACAAAGTTTTGACCCGATGGTCTCTCATCAAATCTGATTTCATTCTGTGTGTCTGTTGTTACAATTGGAATCTGTGGGTAGTGCATTAGATGTCCCCTTGTATCTGTTCTCCAGTGAATGCTTGAGTATGGCAATCCCAGGCTCTGCTTTATCATTGCAGCACCCATGGTGTTACGTGGAGATGCGTTGTATTCTGGATATGGAATTGAACCCAAACAGATTCCAGCTATTAGGGATGGATCCAACTCAAGGTGTGTATGCTCCTTCGTTAACTCACCTTCACTCACAGCTATGTAGGCATTCTCCTCTTCCTCAGCATCCAAGAACTCTATCTTACCATGCTTAACCAAATCCATAAATGTTATCTCACCCCTCCTCAACCTCTCAATGTCTCTCTCAGTTACTAGGGGTTTTCCATCCTTAACAACTATGAGTGGTCTCCTAGCCCTTCCAGGATCTGTATTTATCCTAACTTCATTTGAATCTGGATAGTAAACAACGTTAACCTGATCGGATATCTTACCCTTCCTCCTCAACTCTCTAACAGCTTCTGCAAGCTTCTCTCCATCATCGTGAAATCCAATTAAGGCTCCATTAACGTAAACCCTACACTTCATTCAACCACCCCTTATTGGCTCAACACCAAGATCAAACAGAATTCCCTTTACTTCATCCTCATCACATCCAACGCTAACCTCAGCATACTGTGCGAAGTTCTTTACCAAACCACAGTTTGGACCCTCTGGAGTTTCGTTTGGACACAATCTACCCCACTGTGTTGGGTGAAGGTCTCTTGCCTCGAAGTGGGGTTGTGATCTTGAGAGGGGTGAAACTACCCTCCTCAGATGTGAGAGTAGGGACATGTAGTTGTGTCTGTCGATGAGCTGTGAAACTCCAGTCCTCCCTCCAACCCAGTTTCCAGTGGCCATGGGATGCATTATTCTATCCGTTAAGACGTCGGATCTAACAGCGGTTGTCATCTTCATAGGTCTTCCCCTTGCCTTTGCTCTCTCAAGCTGATACTTTGCATCCTTGATTAGTCTAAGTAGTGCAACCCTAAATATCTCCTCAATAAGATCTCCAGCCAACTTCAACCTCTTGTTTGCATAGTGATCCTTGTCATCCTCCCTCCTAAAACCCAAATGCAGTTCAAAAACCATCTCAGCCATCCTTGCAAGGAAGAATGCTTTAGCCCTCCTAGCCTCTGGCTCGGTTCCCAGGTGAGGTAAAAAGTGCTGATCCAAAACTTGATTTGCCCTCTGAATCCTGTAATCTCTACTCTGTCCAGGTGCAACCCTCCTACCAATGTAATCTATAGCCTCCTCACGAGTCTCAACCTCAGCAACCTCCAGATTTTCAAGCATGAACTTCATGATCTCTGGATTTTCACTCACCATACCAACTATCTCCCTGTCACTCTCAACACCCAAAGCCCTCATCAAAACTACAAACTGAATTGGCTTTGGTAACTGTGGAAACGTAACCTCCAATATGTTCCCTCTAGTCCTCTCAACAACAACCAAAGCTCTGTATCCAGCCTTCTGACTGAAGCACTTTGCAACTTCAAACTCCTCACCATACTTCTCCTCCTTCTCAAGTAGTATCTTGTTTGGTGCCAAGTCCTCAAGCGTAACCAAAGCCCTCTCAGTCCCATTTATTATGAAGTATCCACCTGGATCTAGAGGATCCTCTCCAGCCATACAGAGCTTCTTCTCATAATCATCTGGAATCTTTTCAACCTTCCTGAAAGATTCAATTGCCTCATCGATGTTTTTTGGATGTAGATTGCATATCTTGGACTTCACCATAACGGGCAACATTCCAATCTCGACAATCTCCCACTCCAACTCCCTACCCTCATCAACAACCTGAGTTTCAACGTATATTGGTGCTGCGTATGTAAGGTTTCTCAACCTTGCCTCAGCTGGCAAAAGCAATCTCCTTATACCATCAGCCTCCTTAACAATTGGCTTTCCAACCCAAGCCCTCCCAAACTTTACGTAGGTGTTTGGTATGTCAAGCTCAAACCTCTTCTGTTCATCTATCACTCTCTGCAATCCCTCATCGAGAAACCTGTTGTAAGAATCTATCTGATGCTTTACGAGACGGTCATGTGTAAAGTATGCTCTAGCCAAAACTCGTCTATTCAACATAACCATCACCAATTAATCCTCTTCCTTTTCCTCCTTAACCTTAACAAGTATTGGGGGAACAACATACCTATAAGCTACTACTTTACCAGCTGTTGGACTCTCTCTAACAATTCTAACTATGTCCCCAACCTTTGCACCAATCTCCTTTGCAATTGGATCGTCAACCCTTATCTTTGGTAGCTGTTCTGGTTTAATGTTGAGTATCCTTAAAACCTCCTTCTTCTCCTCTTCACTCAACACCTCATGTTTTGGAACCAGTATGTGTTCTTGGAGTTTCATCCTCCATCACCAAGTTGAAAGCGGGCTCGACGGGATTTGAACCCGCGACCAACGGGTTAAAAGCCCGTTGCTCTACCTGGCTGAGCTACGAGCCCTCAACGTAACGATTGGAAATTGATATAAATCTTTTACTCTCAACTTCTAAGCTGGGAGATGCAAAAATTAAAACATTTGATATGTAATCCTTCCAGTGGATAAATAGATCAATCTGTTGCTCTGGAAAGAGTTTATAAATTAAAACTGTATTATCATATTTGATCAGACAATCTTTCTTAAGTCTTCCTCTCTCAACAGTATTCATAACTCATACTTCAATGAAACCCAAATGTCACCATCGATATTGGGTTCATTGATGAAATCGATTTTATTTTTCACAATAATACAAACAAGGCATAAACATAATCTTCACCCAAAACCTTAACCCCTCTTCAACATCCTGGAAACTAAGATACCTTTAACTTGGCATCGATAATTATTGAGGAAGATCAACTCCAATTTATAGTCAAGTGCATAACGTTTTAAAAAGGTTTATGCTAATTTTAAAGTTTATAT
>QMZE01000035.1 GCA_003663025.1 Archaeoglobales archaeon | reverse complement strand
TAAAGACCAGACTTATGAGCCTGTTGAGAAGATGGCAGGAGTTTAAGCCAGTTAGGGCCATTATAGAGGATGTGTTAAAGCTCGCTAAATCATTCAGATTGAGAAGATTGCACCGCTATACGAGGAGATCCGTGTTGAAGTTTGCAGCTCTGAATTTTGCAGAGGTTGGCTGAGATGTGATTTGGTAAGAACCCTAGAAATTTTAGAGTATTAACCGACGTCATACACTTAACCTTCGTTAAGGAACTCAGAAAATAATAAACTTGAGTTGCTCTGTTGAAAAATTGATGATAGTTGAACCTAAATTTAAATAGATAATATTTCGTCAGATGTCGTTTTACTTATGTATCTTCAAATTACACGCTTAATTTTCAACAGAGCAATTGACAAAAGTCAAATTCTAAATGAACAACCAGCAAAGCATCTCATAGCATTTGGCATCCTAGTAATCTCCTCCTTGTAAACCGTGCAGTGACATGGAACAACTAGATCATACCTCTCAAGGATCTCTATCTTTTCGAATCCATGAAATCCACCCAAAACTCCAAAAACTCTACCAAATCCTTCAGCTCTTTTTATTATCTCCTCCAGTCCAGGATGAGAGCATCCAGTTATCACAACCTTCCCCTTGGATGTTTCAACTACAAGTGACTGTTCCTCAATGAATCTACCAACCGAACCCGTTGTCATAAATCCCCTCTCAAATTCGAAGGGTTCCAAAACTTCAATGAGGTCAGACTTTGAGGATATGTATTTCTTTAATCTCCTTGAAAAAGACTTCAAAGCCAGGACATGTGAAGTGTTATCTATTACAGCACTCAACCCACCAACGTGATCGTAATGTTCGTGAGAAAGAACAACGTAATCGAAGTCCTTAACATCTATGAGGGATAGGTTGTGGGAGAGAATCTCTGGATCTGCACCAGTGTCAAACAGTATTCTAACCTTTGACTCTATCAGGCAAGAAAAACCCCAATCAGCTATAAAACTTCCTCTTGCTTCGTTGTCGTAAACTACGGTGAACTTCATGAGTGGAGTTTGTCTCGGCATATAAAACGTTATATATCCCAAGTTGAGCTTTTGTCATGGCTAGGTTTCCAGAGGCTGAGGCTAGGATATTCAACGTAAAGATATGCATGAGATGCAACGCAAGAAATCCCATCAAGGCTACAAGATGTAGGAAGTGTGGTTACAAGGGACTTAGACCAAAGTCAAGGGAGAGGAAGGGTAAGAAGTGATCATCTCCTCATGAGTTCAAAGTATAAATCCTCAAGCCTCTTAACATCCACATCGACACTCACAACATTCTCACTTCTCAATATCTCAACAAGCTCATCTACATCGTTTGTCTTAAACGTCTTTTCTTCAGTCTTCACTATGTAAGTCTTGAGACCCCTTATCTCCTCAACATCTCCATGATAAACTATCTCACCAGCCTTCATAATAACAACGACATCGCAGAGATACTCGACGTAGTATAAGTTGTGTGCTGAAAACAGTATTGCCTTATCCCTCAACTTCTTCAAAAAATCAGCCAGAACAAGTGAAGTTGTAGGATCCAATCCACTGAAAGGTTCATCGTAGATGAGATAGTCTGGATTGTGTATTAGGGATCTTGCAATTGAAAGCTTCCTCTTCATACCTTTAGACATCTCAGAAATTTTCTTGTTTGGAATTCCAAGCTTTTCCATCAAATTGGAATTGTAATCAACATCGTATAAACTTGCAAAGAACTTAAGATACTCCTCAGCATTCATATCCTCATAGAGTGAGTCTGTCTCTGGAACGTATCCTATCCTCCTCTTAATCCTTTCAACGTTTAAAAAGAAATCTAAACCATCGTATTCAACAATTCCAGATGTTGGACTTATCAAACCTACAAGTATCCTTATGGTCGTGCTCTTTCCAGCTCCATTCTCACCTATCAATCCCAAAATTTCTCCCCTTCTAACCGAGAAGCTTATCCCCTTTAAAGCCAAGAATTCACCGTAAGCCTTCTTCAAGTTCTCAACCCTAAGCACAAGAGAAAATTGAATCAACGTATTTAAATTTTCACCATGGAGACTTATATACACAGATAATCAAATTTTGTTGATGTTCAAGATTGCAAGGCTTGAGCTTAGAGGGAAATCAAGGGGATCGACTCTCATAGTATTCTCACTCATAGCTACCGCAATCCTAACTTATTACATACTGAAGTTTGGTGTCAATCTTGATAGGGGGATTTACACTATCAACGTTCCAATTGGATTTAAGTCGTTTGACGTTTCACCCAATCCAGACCTAACTGTAAATGGAGATGTTGTCATTCTTAGGGGTAACTTAAAGTCATACTCTGCATTTGACGAATTTAGGAATTATATCAGATCGGAATACAACAGATATCTAAACGAGAAGTATGGTGACTATGCATTTCCTGTCCTGATAAGGTTGCACAAGGTGTCTACTGGAATGGTTGTGAAGGTTGAGAGAGAGGAGGTTCCAAAGGAAAAACCAAAGAAAGAAAGGAAAAAAGCGGTTGAGAACGTTAGCGTTGTTGATGTTGGGGAGGTTGGAAAAGTTGGGAAAGTTGGGAAGGTTGAGAAAGTTGAGAAGGAGGGGAAGGTAAGTTTGGGAGAGTTTTATCTACCTGAAAATCTCAGACCACCAATACTCCTTGAGAAGTTTGCATATGCATTCATACTAATCCTACCCTTTTACTTCCTAGCTCAGGCATTTACATCATCCTTCATGGAGGACAAGGTTGCAAGGAGGTTTGATGTCCTCCTCAGTGTTGTTTCTGAAGGTAGGTTTTTGATTGAGAAGATGACACCCTATCTAACTGTAGGTTTGGCAATCTCAATTTTAATTGCCTTGATATTCAAGAGTGTCATCATGATACCACTTTTGATGGTCATAATGGTTGCAATACTCTCTATAGATTCATTCCTGGTATTCATATCTAGGAGTTACAAGGAGCTTTCGTTCATAACGGTTGTAGTAACACTCGTTGTAACGACATACCTCTTCATACCTGCTGTATTTAGCTTTATACCAATGAGTGAAATCTCTCCAGTAACGTTGATTGTGAGGAGTATAGGTGGTGAATTTGTTGGTTTGAATGAAATTCTGATATCCATAGTTCACCTATCAATTATCTCCATAACACTACTCTACGTAACATCAAACTCATTCGAATTCATGTATTCACATGGATTGATAACGAAGTTGATTGAAGTAACGACAAAGCTGACGGACAGTTATCTCAAGGTTTTTTTATTTGTTACAGTCTCAATACCACTCGTATTCCTAATTGAGTTTTTTATGCTCTCCGTAACATTCCCATTTAAGAGCTATGCACTCATTCTGATTGTTTTAGCTTTTGTAGAGGAGTTCTTCAAGTGTCTTTTCATATATTCCGCAAGCTTGAAAGGTTTGAATCCATACTTATCAGCCTTCCTCTCAGCATTTGGATTCTTTTTGGGTGAGAAGTTCATACTTCTAAGTGTAATTCCAATCGAAATGTTTGGACTACTCACAATCCCACTACTCGCACACATACTCTCAGCTTTGGTGTTCACGTTGACCATGAGGTTTGGATTCAAGTTTGGTTTGCTATCAGCATCTTCAGTTCACTCAATCTACAACGGGTTGATACTATGCATGCTCTTAAGATAGCCAAGAAAGATGTTTTATCTTTGATGAAGGAGAAGACTATAGCACTTGCAGTTCTCCTACTGATCTCCATATCCTCAGCATCCCAGATAATAGCACTGGGCTTAACATACCTGTACAGTCCAAGCTTTGGAGAGGAGATAACGATAGGTCTAGTTGGAAATGCACCTTTATTTGAAGAAATTGCAAATCCCCTAAAGTTTGAAAGTCTAGATCTTGCAATTCTAAGCTTGAAGAGGGGTGAGATTGATGCTGTCGTAGTTTTGAATGAGAACATGAGTGGAACAAACTACGTTGAAGTTTTCATACCAAAGGAGGAGTTTAAGGCTATAAAGGTTATTCCAGAACTTAGGAGGATTTTCATGGAGTATCAGGATAAGATGAGGGAATACAGGGGAATTCCAACATTAAAGATTAGGGCTTTTGATAATGGTTACGTTGAAGTTCCAGAAGGCATATCTATACGGTTCAGATTCATGTATACAGTCCTAATTCCACTACTTGCAACTCTAACATCAATAATACTCGGTGTGTATACGATAGACATATTTTTTGAGGAGAAGAGGGTTATAGAGGTGTTGCTCTGCTGTGTAAAGTTGAGGGATGTTGTCCTTGGTAAGGTAATTGCAGTATCCACAGTCTCAATACTATTGACGTTGGTCTGGATTCTTGGATTGATTTTAAATGGTGTTGAGATGAATCTAATGGCATTTGCATCATCTTACATACTCTACGTTATGAGTGTATCCCTGGCAATGATTACCGTTAGACTTTCAAGAGATAGGGAAGAATCTCAGCTGATGTTTTCCCTCATATTAATTCCACTACTCTTATCCTTCCTAACAATAAACCCATCACCCTTAAGCTTGATTGTCAAGTCATCCCTTTCCATTTTTGATAGTTCTTTCTTCCTCTTTTTAGTGATCGATCTGACAATCTTTTTGATGGCACTAAAGTTTATAATGCATGAGAAAACATTCATCCAATGAATCCTAAGAGAGTTGTCCTGATCACAATATTTCTATTTATTGATATCATATTTTCAATTGTATTTGTCAACATATACACTGAATACCTCTGGTTCGATTCGCTTGGATATGGAAACATATTCATAAAAATGATTGGATACAGATTTGCAGTCTTCCTAATAGCATTCTCAATCATGTTCTCAACATTGGTGTTAAACTCCATCATGATCAAGAGGGCTGTAATGGACTTTCTAGGTGAGAAAATTCGATACTTCTACGAGATAGATCTCATGATAACACTGACAATCTCATACTACTACTCCACAAGATGGATGGATCTCGTCTTCTTCTTGAACTCAACAGACTTCAATTTAAAGGATCCAATATTTGGTTACGATGTCTCGTTCTTTGTATTCAAGTTGCCGTTCATAGAGTTAACAATTCAGATCCTTGAGGTCTCAATATTCCTATGCTTTTTAAACTCCTTCATATACTATGTCTATCACTTCAGATGGGTTAGGAGTTGGGAGGAGTTTAGAGAGATTTTTCCAGATCTTGGATACCTTCACGTATCCTCCCTATTTTCAATTACTTTTGTATTGATTGCAATCCACATATACTTCTCAAGGTTTGATCTACTTTTTTCACAACACGGAGTAGTGAGTGGTGCGAGTTGGGTTGAGGCAAACGTTCTTATTCCGTTGATGTTGCTAATGTCAATAGTTTCCATTGGATTTTCGATTGCATGCATAAAGAGGAGTTTTGAGAGTATTGCAATCCTTTTCCTAGTATACATAATTGTAATTGCAATCTTCTTAGGACTTATACCATTTGCATTTCAGAAGTTTAAGGTTGAACCAAACGAACTTCAGATGGAATGGAAATACATAAATTACAGCATAAGATATACTAGATTTGCATTTGGACTTGATGAAATCAGGGAGTTCCCATACAACGTAGAATACAACTTGAGTTACGATAAGGTTGAGAGGCATGAGGGAACATTTAAGAATGTTAGGTTGTGGGATCACAGACCTCTACTTGATGTTTACAGACAGTTGCAACAGATAAGAACTTACTACTTCATAAACGATGTTGATGTCGATAGATACTACATAGATGGTAACTACACTCAAGTAATGATCTCTGCAAGGGAACTCTCAACGGATCTCTTACCATCAAGAGCAAAGACTTGGATAAACAGACATCTCGTTTACACACATGGATACGGTATCATAGCATCCCCAGTCAACATCATATCTAGGGAGGGTTTGCCAGAGTTCATAGTTAGAGACATACCACCAACTGGAAAGGTATCGATAGAGCAGCCAAGGATATACTACGGTGAACTTACAGATGATTACGTAGTTGTGAAGACAAAAATTGACGAGTTTGACTATCCATTGGGTGACAGAAACGTGCTTACGAGATACAACGGGACTGGTGGTGTGAGATTGGATGGATTTAAGAGGTTCCTATTTGCAACAAAATTTGGAGATTTAAGTCTAATTTTGAGTGAATACATAACAGATGAAAGCAGGATCATGTTTCACAGAGATATAATTGAAAGGGTTGAGACAATTGCACCATACCTAAGGTTCGATTCGGATCCATACGTTGCGGTGATTGATGGAAGGATATACTGGATAATTGATGCTTACACAGTTTTAAACAGATTCCCATACTCAGATGTTCAAGATGAAGTTGCATACATAAGGAATCCAGTAAAGGTCTTCATAGATTCATACAATGGAACTGTGGAATTTTACGTTGTTCAGGAGGATACAGTTTTGAAGGCACTTGAGAGGGCATTTCCAATATTCAAGAGGGATATGCCAATTGAATTTAGGAGACACATAAGGTATCCAATAAACCTGTTTGAGATACAGGCCAAAGTTTATTCAATATATCACATGACAAACGTTAAAGTGTTCTACAACAGAGAAGATGCATGGGAGATACCTCAGGAGGTTTTTGAGAGATTTAAGATTGATATGGAACCTTATTACGTAATTTTAAGTCTTGAAGATGAGCCAGAGTTTGTTCTTATGCTACCATTCACACCAAAAGGCAGGGAGAATATGATAGCATGGATGTGTGCAAGATGTGATGAGAATTACGGTGAGATAATAGTTTATGAGTTTCCAAAGGGGGAGCTTGTTTACGGTCCAATGCAGATAGAGGCAAGGATAGATCAGGATCCAGAGATATCCAAGCTCTTTACGCTCTGGGGTCAGGTTGGATCGAGGATAATAAGGGGTAACCTACTCGTGATACCAATTGAGAACAACGTGATATACGTTGAGCCAATATATCTGAAGGCTGAGAAGTCTCACATACCAGAGCTTAGAGGAGTTATACTTGCATACAACGATTACATTGTCATGAAGAATACCCTAGAATCTTCAATTCAGGCTGTAATTGGTGAGAAGAAGGTTGAGAGGAAACCTGAGAGTCTTAAAGATATCGTTAGGATTGCAGTAGAATTTTACAAAAAAGCTTTGGATAGTGTTAAAATTGGAAACTGGAGTGCCTTTGGTGACTATTTAAATAGGTTGGGTGAGATACTTGAGAGGTTGAATGAGAGTGTTAGATGAGTCTGTCTATCTCTGAAACTGGCTTACCATCCCTCGTCTGAGGTGCAACGTAGTCTATAAATCTACCAAAGGGAATTCCAAAAAGCTTAAATCTGACCTTAATTGGTGAGAGTATGGCATCCTCATCTGCAAAGTTCAACCTACCTACGTAGGCTGCTTGCTTGTTTAAGAACACAACAGTCTCATTTTCACATCTACCCCTAATAAGTTCTGTCCTTGCTGTGTCAAGTATCCTCTGTCTCCTTAGCAAATCCCTGAACTTCTTGAGTTCCCAAGCCTTTGCCCTAATCTTTTCACCCTCAATCTGAATTTCAGCATCTGGAAATATGTTTCTAACCGAAAGTATTACCTTGTCCAAGTCCTCAGTTGGATTTACGGTAGTTTCAATCTCAATCTCAACCCTCCTTGCAAGATGTTCAAGTAGCCCCCTAACCTTCTCCCTAAACTCCTCGAGGCTTGAACTGTTTTCAACTGTAAAGTCTGCAATCTCAAGTGCCTTAGACAGATTCCAAGATAACTCCCTCCTATCCCTCTCCCTCAACTCATCCAAACTCTTTACATCGTCAGATCTACCCCTCTTCAAAGCCCTACGAAGTCTCAACTCTACTGGTGAATCTATTGCTATAAGGATGAAATCTTCAAAAACCCTCTTAAATGCTCTAACTTCATCAATCCCCCTCACACCATCCACAACCACAACACCAACCTCTCTCCCCCTCTCCCTTATGATAGATATGCATCTCCTTGCAATTGCATCCATCCCCTCCCTCTCCCTCAGCTCGTTTGCAATCTTACCAAGAACTTCGTCACTCATGGGTAAATTCCTCCTCTTAGCCTCTTCCCTAACAACGTCACCCATGCAAACAACTGGAATTCCCATACTCTCTGCAACTCTTGAAGCTGTTGTTTTACCACTAAGTGGTAAACCTACAAGTGCTATAACCCTCATGTTCAGAGTTTTACCTCTGTGTATAAATTTATGACAGAAGTTTTAAATAACATTCCAGATAGTTTTGATTGCTCATGAGGATTGCATACAAGTTGGCTTACGTGGGAACAAACTTCCATGGATTTCAATACCAACCAAACGTCAGGACTGTTGCGGGTGAGCTTTTCAAGGCTTTTAGATCTGTTGGAGTGGATTTGAAGAAGGCAAAGTTTAGATGTGCTGGGAGGACTGATGCTGGAGTCCACGCTTTTGGTCAGGTAATAGCATTGAACATGGATAGATTAACTTTTCCAAGGGTTCTAAACTCCCAACTCCCAAGCGACATAACCGTTTGGGCTTGGAGTGAGGTTGAAGATGAATTCAATCCCAGGAAGGCCAAGAGGAGAACATACATGTATGTAATTCCAGCTGAGAGTTTTGATATATCGGCAATGAGAAAAGCATGTAAACTTTTGTTGGGAACTCACGACTTTTCAAACTTTACAAAGGGATTTGGTGGGAGAAAGTGTGTTAGAACGATATACGACGTTGAGCTTAGGGTTGATGAGGGATTTGTTATACTTGAGATCGTTGGAAATGCCTTCACATGGAACATGGTTAGATGTATAGTTTCAGCCCTTAGAGAGGTTGGAAGTGGTCACAGAAGCTTGGATTGGTTTTCAGACATGTTAAATCCAGAGAAACATAAGGAGAGGATTGAGCCTGCACCAGCTTACGGTTTGATACTTAAGGATGTGGAGTATGATG